>CAYMJA010000018.1:0-5773 GCA_964391095.1 uncultured Candidatus Saccharibacteria bacterium | reverse complement strand
AAATGATTCAGATTATGAACACAAAATTTTTCCTGCCAGTTCACGGACAATATTCAATGTTAGTTAATCATAAAGAAATTGCCAAAGAGGCTGGAATTGCTGGACAAAATATAGTTGTTGCTGAAAATGGACAAATAATCAATTTAAGCAGAGAGAAAATCTTTATAGAGAAAAAAACTGTTCCTTCAAATTATATTATGGTTGACGGTTTGGGCGTTGGAGATGTAGGAGAAATAGTTTTAAGAGACCGTCAAATGTTAGCCGAAGATGGAATGTTTGTTATTATAACCATAGTAGATAGACAGACTGGCAAAGTCAAAGGTTCACCTGATATAATATCAAGGGGATTTGTTTATTTAAGAGAATCAAAAGAATTACTTGCCCAAACTCGGCATAAAGTAATTAATATTGTAAATAAAGCGGCTGGAAGCGGAGGAGCAGTTAACTGGGTCTATATTAAAGACGAAGTCAGAAATAAAATTGGCCAATTTCTTTTTTCAAAAACTCAACGAAGACCTATTATATTGCCAGTTGTTATAGAGGTCTAACCAATGAACAATGAACAATAAACAAAATAAATTAAATACTGTTCGTTGTTCGTTAATATATGCGAGTTTTAAGCGGCATTCAACCAACAGGTTCAATACATATAAGTAAGAAAGTAGCTGTCTAAATTGAGGATTTAAACACTCTCAATTAATTAGTCTGAGGGCAGATTGTTAAGGGGGGCACTTCGCAGCCGAGCCCTAGAATAATTCTAAATTTTCTTCTAAGGATATTAAGGCTCGGCGAGAAATAGCAGCAGCTGATGATAATTTTGTTCTACCTTTTAGCTGACTGCGTGTCACCCGAAGCAATCTGCCCGAAGACTATTTCTCTAAGAGTTTTGTTGTCTTGAGCAATTCTTCTAAAAAATATATGCGAGTTTTAAGCGGCATTCAACCAACAGGTTCAATACATATAGGGAATTATTTAGGAGCTATTAAGCAGTGGATTAAACTCCAAGGAAAAAACGAGTGTCTATTTTTTATTTCCGACTTACATTCCCTAACTATCCCTTATAAACCAGAAGAGCTTCCAAAGAATATTTTTGGAGTTGCTATCGCTCATCTGGCAGCTGGGATTGACCCTGAAAAGAGTATCTTTTTTGTTCAATCAGACATTAAAGAACATACTGAGCTCTGCTGGCTTTTAAATACTGTCTGCCCAGTCGGAGACTTAGAAAGAATGACTCAATATAAAGAAAAAACCAAGCAATTTAAGAAAAATATTAACGCCGGACTCTTAGATTATCCGGTTTTAATGGCAGCTGACATTTTACTTTATAAAACAGAAGTAGTGCCAGTAGGTAAAGACCAGGTTCAACATATTGAATTAGCCAGAACAATTGCCAGAAAGTTTAACCAGAGGTTTGGTAAAACCTTTATTGAACCTAAGGCATTACTTCCTAAAATTGGGGCAAAAATTATGTCTCTAAATAATCCTAGGAAAAAAATGTCAAAGTCGTTAGGTCCGGCAAGTTATATTTCTCTTTTTGAAAAACCGGAAGAAATCAAGAAAAAAGTGATGTCTGCTGTAACCGATACAAGAAAGCAAATAAAATATAATCCATTAAGAAAGCCGGGAATCTCCAATCTTTTAACAATTTATAGTTTATTTAGCAAAAAAACAATAAAAGAATTAGAAATAGAATTTAAAGGCAAGGGTTACGCTGAATTTAAAAAATCTTTGGCTGAATCTTTGATAAACTTCTTAGGACCTTTTCGGCGAAAAAAGAAAGAACTTCTCACAAGAGAAGTTTACGTCCAAGAAATTCTTAAGAAAGGGGCAAAACAAGCAAGAATTATTGCCCAATCCAATATGCGGGAAATCCGAAAAAAAATGGGATTGGTTTAGCCTGTAGCATTACTCTTAATTAGGGACACTAACTTTTTTTTCTTTTCTTCTAATAATTCTTTGGTATTGGCCTCAATTGTTAATCTCAAAAGGGGTTCTGTTTGAGATGGCCTGAGATTAAACCACCAATCATTATATTCTACGGTTATCCCGTCTAAATTATTTTGTTTTCCGTCGGAGAATTGTTCTCCGATTTTATTTAACATCGCTTCTTTATCTTCAACCTCAAAATTAATTTCAGAATCCTTTGCATAGAGCGATAATCTTTGGGTAACCTCAGAAACCTTTTTGCCTGAATCTGAAATTATCTCTAATAAAACTAAAAAAGCGATAAAACCAGAATCAAGATAAAAATTATCTTTAAAGCAATAATGGCCTGATAACTCACCACCCATTATCCCATTATTTTGTAGTATTCCCTTTTTAACATTAATAAATCCCACCGGAGTTCGGATAGGTCTACCTCCCCATTTTTTAATGAACTCTGGAACAGCCTTAGAACAGATTAGATTATAAGCAATTGCTGCCCCGGGACTTTTCTTTAAAAAATATTTAGCTAAAAGCAAAAGGGTGATATCGGCTTGAACAAAATCACCCTTTTCATTTATTAAAAAAATTCTATCAGCATCACCGTCAAAAATAAAACCAAAATCGGCTTTCTCTTCTTTTATTATCTTACTAATTCGGTCGGTTGAGCCTTTGAGTAAAGGATTTGGCGAATGGACAGGAAAATTTCCGTCTAATTTAAAATTTAAAGAAACGATTTTAATAGGTAACTTAGGAGAAATCTGAGGAATAACTTTTCCAGCCATGCCATTTCCGGCATCTATTACTACTTTATAGGGTTTTATTTTATTAATATCAATAAAAGAAAAAATATGATTTAAATAATCCTGCCAAATATCTATTTTTTTAATCTCGCCTTTTTTTTCTGCCTTTGAAAAATCACCTTTTTCAATTATCTGAAGCATATCTTTCCCCCGAATTATTTCAATCCTTTCGGCTTCTTTTTTAATTAACTTAAATCCATTGTAACTTTTTGGGTTGTGGCTGGCCGTTATCATAATCCCTGAATCATACCTATAATAACCTACAGCGAAATAGACGCCTTCGGTTGGAACCTGACCAATATTATAAACATCAGTCCCTTGGGCAGTAATACCCTTAGCGAGAGCTTCAAAAAGAGTCGGAGAAGAAAGCCGCATATCTTGACCAACTACTACATTTTTTGCTCTTGTATATTCAACAAAGACCTGGCCAATTTTATAGGCAGTTTCTTCATTTAGCTCGGTAGGGTAAATTCCTCTGATATCATAAGATTTCAAAATTGCTAAATTGACCCCGTTAGAAACACGCCCCCTATTTTCTGGGTTATTGCTATTAATATTGTTTCTAACGGGGTTGACCCTCATGTTAAATTATTGTAACATAGGTCTATAAATATGTCATTTTCAGTAGGCATTATCGGTCTCCCTAACGTCGGGAAATCAACTTTATTTCAAGCTCTAACTAAAAAGAAAGTTGATATTGCTGCTTATCCTTTCACTACCATCCATCCCAATGTCGGCGTAGTTGCCGTACCTGACAAAAGATTAAAAAAAATCGCCTTGGTTGTTCGTCCAGAAAAAATCACTAACACGGTTATTGAGTTTGTAGATATCGCCGGACTTGTTAAAAATGCCCATAAGGGTGAGGGGCTTGGGAACCAGTTTCTATCTCATATTAGAAACTGCGACGCAGTAGTAGAGGTCATTAGAGATTTTAGAAACCCTGACATTGAACACGTTGAAGGAGACATTAATCCTAAAAGAGATATTGAAATAATAAAAGTCGAGCTCTTAATGAAGGATTTAGAAACCCTGGAGGGTTTACTTCCTAAAATAAAAAAAGATATAAAAAAAGATAAAGAAATAGCAAAGAAATTTGAACTTTTAGAGAAAATTAAAGAATCGGTCTCTCAGGGAAAATTAATTTCCGAAATTGATTTAACTGATAAGGAAAAAACAGAAATCAAAGAATATCAATTCTTGACCGCTAAACCAAGCGTGTACCTGTTTAACATTGATAAAGAACAAGAAAAACCCCCTTGTTTAAAACCTCAATTTAAACAGTTGGTGATGAATTTAAAAAATGAGCAAGATTTGTCAGGGTTGTCGGAACCTGAAATAAAAGAATTAGAAATGCACTCCCAACTTGACCAATTAATCCATACCTGCTATACTGTGCTTGATTTAATCACTTTTTTTACAATAACAGGAGGAAAGGAAACAAAAGCTTGGACGCTCAAAAGGGGCCTCTCTGTTATAGATGCCGCTGAAAAAGTCCATACCGATTTCAAAGAAAGGTTTATCCGAGCAGAAGTAATCTCTTGGCAAGAATTAGTTGCCATTTCTGGCGAATTGTCAGAGACGGGCTTCGCCCCGAAGGGACGGGAGATCTGGACTAAAGCAAAGGAATTGGGCCAGATAAAAACAGTCGGAAAAGAATATATAGTCCAAGGTGGAGATGTAATTGAATTTAGAATATGAGCGGAGCGAAACCCCGCCCTCTATGCTAAATGTATTATTTTACTTATGCTTAGAGGGCGGGGTGCTCATTACATTCGCATGAATTATTACGAACTAACCTATCTTATATCAACGGATTTTCCTGAAGAAGAGTTAAAAACTTTTTCTAAAAAAATAAGTGATTTTGTCCTAACAGAAGGAGGTACTTTAGAGAAAATAACAGTGCCGATTAGGAAAAAACTCGCTTATTCCATAAAAGAAAAAAAGGAGATGTTTCTAACTACTCTAAACTTTCACTTAAATCCCGAAGGCTTGAAAAATTTTGAAAAAAAACTTAAGTCCGAAAAGCAAGTTCTCCGTTATACGCTTTTGAAGCAAAAAATATCTAAAAAAATTATCCCAGAAAGAACCATAAAAAGATTCCCTAAAATTTTAGAGGAAATTTCAGAATCTAAACCCTTCACACTTTCTAAAAAAGGGGGGGTCAAATCCGAAGATAAAAAGGTCGGATTAGAAGAAATTGACAAAAAAATAGAAGAAATCCTTAAAGAATAATATGAATTTAAACAAAATTTTTGTTTTAGGAAATCTTACCAGGGACCCAATTATTAGAGTTTTACCTTCGGGACAATCTGTAGCCAATTTTGGCGTAGCTACTAATAGGTTTTTTTATGACAAGGATAGACAAAAACAAGAACAGACCGAGTTTCATAACATCGTTGCCTTTGGCAGAATCGCAGAAATTGCCCAACAATATTTAAGAAAGGGCTCAATGGTTTTAATTGAAGGAAGGGTTCAAACTAGAAGCTGGGAGGACCCCTCTGGGAACAAACGATATAAAACAGAAATTGTTACCGAGAGATTACAATTGGGACCAAGAACTGCCTCTTTCCAAGCAGTCCCTCCTGAATTCCCTGCTTCAGGTCAAAGTCAAGCTCAACCCTATCACCCAAAGCCTTGGGTGAAGGGTCAAAAAGGAATATCCCAAGAAGATATCCCAATTATTGAAGAAGGAAAAGAGGAAAATAAACCCCCTGCTGCTTCTACTGCTTCCGCCCCTCCTGCTAAAGAAAAGCCCCAACAAAACCCAACTGAAAAAAATCCTTTAGAGGACAGAGACCAGGATGAGGAAGAAATAGACATCTCGCGAATCCCGTTCTGAGAGTTGATAAAACCTTTTAAAAAGCTTATAATGAAGTAATAGATAAGTGAGCTTTTTTTATTATACTCCCTCAACGCTCACTGCTTAAGGGGCTCATTATAAGAACCTGCTCGCTAACGCTCGCAGAACCTTGATTCGCTAATGTATAAATATATATTCTTATGAATTAAGAAACTGCGCGCTAACGCACGCAGAACCTTGATGAGCT
>CAYMJA010000017.1:0-7263 GCA_964391095.1 uncultured Candidatus Saccharibacteria bacterium | reverse complement strand
TACTTTTATTTTTTCCTTCTCAATATCTTTTATCCATTTTCCAGGAGAACAAACAGCATAAACATCATAATTTTCTCTTTTTAGAAATTTTATTTGGCTAAACAATATAAATTTTATTGTGGCATCTATGCTGGTTATATAACAAATCTTTATTTTTTTAGGTTTCATTTTAATAATCAATATATTTTTTTGAAGACATTTCTCCTCTTAGAAAAATATTTTTTCAGAAATATTTTAATGAATAGAGGACATTTTAGAGAAAAGTAAGACCTCAAAAAATAAATATAGGAAAGCTTTGAATAATCTCCTCTTTTTATTGCTTCTTTCTGAAGAAAAAGTACATATTTTATTTGCTCCTTATTTCTTTCAAAAGAAATCATTCCAGGCCGATATCTTTTTTTTACTAAAAATAATGGTAAATTCTCTCCCTTGGCAATTCTTAGAATTCTAAACCATAATTCATAGTCCTGGACAGTCTTGAAATTCTCATTATATCCCCCCATCCTGTCTATGGTCTCTCTTTTTACCATTATTGAGGTATGAATAAAAGGATTTCTTTTGATAAGGGTTTTTTTTATTGCTTGGAAGGAAATAGGTACAATTTCTTTTCCCAAAATTTTTGACTCTTGGGCTATTAAATAACCAAAAGTTCCTAAAATTTTGATTTCCGGGTGGTTTTCTAAAAATTCAATCTGTTTTTCTAATCTTTGAGGAGAAGAAATATCATCGGCATCCTGGCGAGCAATATATTCACCCTGAGCCATCTTTATAGCTTTATTAAGGGATTTGGTTAAACCAATATTTTTTTCATTAGTGATTATCTTAATCCGGGGGTCTCTCTTTATATAATCTTTCAAAATCTCCGATGTTCTATCAAAAGAACCGTCGTCAACAATAATAAATTCAAAATCTTTATAAGTTTGATTCAAAATGCTCTCGACTGATTCTTTAAGATATTTCTCTCCATTAAAAACCGACATTATTACAGATATTTTTGCAAGCTTATTTTTCATGTTTTTCAATTAGGGCCCAGAGGACAAGATAAACAATATTTTTATATCTTTTGCCAAGGAAGAGCTTTAAAATAAAATCTCGGACCACTTTTTTTCTTCTAATAGTAGATATCTCAATAACTTTGGCGTTATTCTTTTCTGCTCTTTTAATAACAAAGTCCTTTGCTTCTTGATAATTAAAAAACCATTTGTGTCTGTCTTTTGGTTTCTCTAACGGCAAACCATAGAACTTTAACCCTCCCCTACCTCTAATAATATTTTTAAGACTTGCTGAATAACAATTTGGCAAAGATATTATTATATATCTTTTGCTTACTCTTAAAAGTTCGTCGAATGTTTCATGAATATTATCTAAATGTTCTAAAACATCTATGCAAACCACACAATTAAAAGAATTGTCTGGAAATGGAATTTTTCCTTTTTCTAAATTAATAAAAATATCAGGATTCCCTGCCACATCAATTCCAACATACTCTATATCTTTGCTTAGATATTTTTTCAAATCTTTGTTCCAACAACCAACATCAAGAATTTTCCCTTTTAAAAAGTTCTGGTATTTTAAGGCAGTATATTTTGCTCTTTCTTCGCGATTTTTATAAACAAACGACATACTCTAAAAATTAGATAATTTTTTTAATAGAGGAAAATTTTTGATTAGTTTTATTGCCAATTCTTTCCTTATTGTTAAAAAATAATAAAAACTAAAACTGATCCAAGCTCCTAAAGCTACACCCCAACAAACACCGATTACCTTAAACAATAATCCCAGAAGAATAATTAAAATTATTTTTATCAAGTTCGGCAATATAAGCAAAACTGTCAATTCTTTATAACGTAAATTTGCTGCTAATACAGTATGTAAGATTATTTGTAGAATAACAGCTGGTAAACCTAAACTCAAAATCAAAAAATAAAGTTTAGCTGATTGATATAATTGAGGTAAAAATAAATTGATATATATGTAGCCCAAAAAAATACAACCCAAGGTAATAATAACTGAAACCATTATTCCTTGTTTTAATCTTGATTTTATCTTTTTAACTAATTTATCCTGTTCATATTTAGCAAAATCAGAATAAAGAAGATTGTATGATAATTTAGTAAAACTCTTAAATTTTACATCTAATTGGGAAGCAATAGAAAATACTGCCAAATTAGCAAAACCAAAAAATGGACCAATAATGAAATTACTTATTTTATTAGATGTCTGTAATATCAAACTCGCTGGGATTAATTTTAAACCATAAGGAATGCATTTCCTATCAATTCTGCCCTGCTTATAGGCAAAGAATAAATTATTCCTATAAACTACATATAAAACTCCGGACCAACTAATCAAAGTTATTAAACCAAAATAAGTAATAGCACATATTAAAATATTATGGGTCAAAAAAGCTGCAGCAGCTAAAGCAATGGAAACTAAGACAGAAGGAATTGTCTGCCAAATAGCAAAGTTCTTAAATTGTTTTTTTGCTATAAAAAATTCTCGATAGCTTACTTGAGGAAGATAGCCAATTATCAAAAATAAGCTCATTGTAAGCAATAACAAAGACCAAACAGTAAACCCTACCCTGTACAAAACTATGCTGATAATAACACCAATCAATCCCAATACAGCTAATAATTTAAGACGATAAAAAAAAGCAAAAAGAAAAGTGCCATCTAAACCTTTGGCGATTCCTTTTTTGGCGCCCAAAATAATATGGCCAGCAGTAAGAGTAACTATCCAAAGCTGTAAAGCTAATACAAACTGAAAAATACCATAATCTTTGATTGGTATGTTTGCTAAAATTATCGGAAGAGTTATTAAGGTGACAAAAATAGCTATTAGCTGGGGAAAAGTAAGAAAAAAACTATCAATGAGGTATCTTTTGGTTAAAATTTTAATAAAGTTTAATATATTTTTCACTGATTATATAAATCTTATTTATTTTTATGTTGGAAAAATGTTTCCCAGTAACCTTTTTCTAAATAAGAATGATTAAGTAATTCCGGGGTGTTGTCCACAACTATTTTTGAACATCCCCTATAAAAACCTTTGGTAACTGAATATCCAAATTCTTCTAAATATCTAATAATTTTTTCTGCCGAACTGTTTTTCTTATGAAGCAACACAGAATGAATCTCTATAAAAAGATATTTTGGAGCATCTTCTTTGCTCAATGTATTCTCTAATCCTTTAAGCACTTCTTTTTCATATCCTTCTATATCCATTCTAATGAAATCAACTTTTTTATTTTTTAGAAAATCATCCAATTTAATAATTTCGACTTCTATGTTATCCACAGTGCCTTCTCTTTTAATAAAACTAGAAAGATTAGATTTATCAGCAATGAAAAATCTTGACTTAGTATTTTCTGCCCCAATAGCTTTTTGAAAAACTTCTATATTATGATAATTATTAAGTTTTATATTACGCTTAAGAAAACTTAAACTATATGGAGAAGGCTCAAAAGCATAAATATGTCCTTGCTCTCCTATTAATTTTGCCTCTATTAAAGCGTAATATCCAATATTTGCCCCTATCTCAACAATCTTCATTCCAGGAGCAAGTATTTTTTTAAGCTGGTTTGTGCTATTCTTTTCATAAATTTTATATAAAGCTAATTCACGGGAAATTCCAAGGTCTTTTAAATCTAAAACCATTTTATTATCTTTAATATTCCTTACAATCTCTCCATTAGAAGAAATAAAATATAAGTATTTTAAAGGTAAATATTCACGGAAAAATCGCTTTATTAAAAGAATAAAAAAAATAATGGTTTTCCTCAAAAATACAAAAAAACCTTCGTGCTTAATTACTCTCTGCGCTTTTCGAACTAATCTCTTATCAGTTTTTATAACTGCGTTCCTTATTGTGATTATTTTTTTATTTTTCATTTCATAATCCCTTTATGAACTCCTTAAGGTATTTTCATTAATTTATTTAAAAAGGAGTTGGCTTATTTCTCCGGGACAAAAGGTGCTGAATAGATTTTAGAAATTTTTCAAAATTTATATCAGGTGAACAATTATCATCAATGAAATTCTTCAAATTACTGCTCATTCTATTTCTAAGATTATGATCTAATATAAGTTTTTCCAAGGCATCATACCATCCCTCTTTCGAATAAACTAAGAATCCTGAGCTTCCATTTTGAATCATCTGGCAGTATGAAGGCATAAAGTCAGCTACTACTGGTATATGAAACTGACTGAACTGGTATATTCTCCCAGGATTTGTAGAATACTTAAACCTTATTAAATAATCGTGCTTATCATACCTAGGCCAATTAATTAAAAAACTAGTTAAAAACCTAACCAATACTTTGCCTGTTGCAGTATTTATAGAAGTTGCAGCAGGAATAACACCAATATCACTCTGGCTTAAATATTTATAATAGCTGTCCCCTGACCATTGGATATGCTTTACTGGACATTTTTTAGGCATATTTATTCTCCATTTGCTAGACATATTTATTCTCCATTTGCCAAGTTTTTTTATATTATATATTGCCCAAAACTCAATATTGTATTTATCGCTCAAATCATCTAATGCTTTGCTAAGACCTGCCATGCAGTTCAAATGCACCTTATTGCCATGATACCCGATAATTATCTTATGTTTTTTAAGATGTGTTTTAGGCATCTCTTTAATATCTGCAAAATTCAGGTAGATATCAACATTCTTGTTATACTTTAAAAAGAAATCTCTCTGCTCCATAGAAGTAACAAATAAAAAATCAGCACACTTAGCTTCCCTTCTCATGCTCCTTAGGCCTGATTTTGGATCTATAATCACAGTTAAAATATTAGGATTTTCTTTCTTAGCTCTTCTCACATCTGAATCTGTAGCCACAAACAAAGCTAAATCATATTCTTTGTAATGATTCCAGTCATTATAGACTACAGAATGCCCTGCTTTAGCTAATTTTGGACCTATCTGTCCTACACAAAACCTCCCAGTATAACCTTTGTAACTTGTGTTAATTACTATTTTCATGTTTTTTGAAATTTTCTATAAAGATTTTTAACAAACCGCAGAGTTTTATGCATTCTGTCTTGATATACGGTTCCATATCCCCCATGTTTACATTTTCCTTTTTTGTAAAAATCAAAATTATGCCAATCTGAATCTAAATAATATATTCTCATATGTAGGGTATGTATTTCATTATCTCCCCATCTGTATTTATAAATACCTCCTGATTCATTAACACAATTCCACCATTTTTCCCAATTTTGATTTCTAAATATAGTTAAATCATAGATAGCTGGATAACGACCTGCTACACTATCCCAATTTCCATTTTTATCTAATGAACTGCTTCTGGGCTTAATATTATTCTCTTTAATATATTTTTTAACCAATTCTCTCAACCCTATCTGGCACTGCCGAACCTTTGGATGATTCAATTTTCTAACAGTAAAAGGGGCAAATTTATAATTATTATTTCTCACAAACTTAAATAAATCAAAATCAATTTCTTGTATAAGAAATGTATCATCATCCATTTGAAGAGCGAAATCATACTTTTTTATTTCCGGATGTTCCATAACTTCTCCAGCCACAAAATTATCTACATGAAGATACTCCATCCTTGATTTTGGAAAATATTTCCTTGCATAAGGTATTTCTTTTCGATGGTAGAATAGATCTTGTTCTTTTATATGAGGGGGGATTTTCGGCAAATCCAATTCCACAAACTTAATAGTGAAATCGATTTTCTTATGAATATTTTCTATAAATCTTCTACTGTATTTCTTTCCAAAAGTAAAAACAAGCACTGGATACTGATATTTATTATTAAAGTTTTTATATAATAACTCCAGGTTTTCTTTAAGACAGGGACGCGCGGCAATATACCATATTACTGCCTTCGGCTTTCCAGATTTTTTATCTTCTTTTAGGTTTTTAGTCATTTTTTTTTTGCTTTTTTATTCTTTCGGTTTCTTCTCCAAGAATATTGACCTAACTATTTTCATTTTATATGCCAGAAACAGCAATAGGTCTTCCATCTTTATGTCTTTATATAAACCATGGGTTAATTTTCCTTCTCTTACAGATTTTATTGGTTTGTATCCCCTGCTTATAATCTGAGGGGGTCTGGCTATGCCGGCAGAAATCAAATACTTTACCTGAAAGCCAAATTTTTCTAATATCTTTAGTTCTTCTAAAAAACTAAATTCTCCAATACTAAATACAGAAGGATGAACTTCTATTTGTAATTTCAAGTTTTCTTTTGTTCTTAAAAAATCAATCATTCCGGCAACAACCATACATTCATACCCCTCTATATCCATTCTGATAAAATCAATCTTTTTCTCTTTAGCAAAATCATTTAATTTCAGACATTTCACCTCTATAAAATCACCATTCTTTTCTTTTCTAGTAAAACTATTCAAGTTTGTTTGTTTAGCTAAATTAAATTTCCTGATACAGTTTTTTTCTGCTACAGCATAAGGATATAATGAAATTTTTCCAGAGAAATTATTTAATTTAATGTTTTTTTCTAATATCTCTATGTTTCGTGGATCAGGTTCAAAAGCGTATACTCTGCCTCTATTCAATAAAGAGGCTTCTAAAAGAGCGTAATAACCTATATTAGCTCCTATATCTAAAACATTCATATTATCTTTAAGTTCGCTTATAAGTATCTCAGTATCTAATAACTCTCTTTTGTTATATATGAAAAGTGCTTGAGATATTCCTAATGTTTTTAAATCTAAAAGCATTTTATTGTCATAAATTTTTGCTATAACAAATCTTTTGTTAATTAATTTATAAAACACCAATCTAATGATATTTAGAAAAATCCTTATTTTGCTAACTCCTGTACAAAAAAAGATATTATAAATTTTCATAAATATCTTTTTCTGTTTCTAAAATCTTTTCAAATTTGAAATTTTCTAAAATCGTTTTTCGGGCATTTTGAGAAAGTTTTTTCTGAAGACCTTTATTACTCAAAACTTCTATTATTGCCTTTCTTACTGAAAAAGCATCTGTTCCGCATAGATAGCCATTTTCTTTAGCTTTTATTATCTCGTTTATACCGCGAACATCTGTTCCAATCACCGGTAATCCGCAAGCCATTGCCTCCAATAAAACTTTTGGGCAACCTTCATATAATGAAGGTAAAATAAATAATTTGCTTTTATTTATTTCCATTGGTAAATTCTTATTAGGAATATTTCCCTTAAATTCAACATCTGCTTTTAATTGCTTGCTAAAATTTTCCAAATCTTTTTTTTGAGAACCATTTCCAAAAAT
>CAYMJA010000016.1:0-8994 GCA_964391095.1 uncultured Candidatus Saccharibacteria bacterium | reverse complement strand
TAGCTCTAAAAGACCCGATTAGGAAAGAGGTAAAAAAAGCAATAAAAATCTGTCAGCGAGCCGGGATGAAACCAATTATTGTTACTGGTGACCATAGGTTAACGGCGAAGGCAGTGGCAGAAGAATTAGGGTTTCAAATAACAGAAAAAAATATTATGGAGGGGAAAGAGTTGGACCAACTTTCAGATAAAGAATTTGAAAGAAAACTAAAAGATATTCAAATATATGCTCGAGTTGAACCAAAACATAAAATGAGAATTATTCAGGCCTGGCAGGAGAAAGGAGAAGTAATAGCAATGACCGGGGACGGCATAAATGACGCTCCGGCTTTAAAAAAAGCTGATATTGGAATAGCTTTGGGTTCTGGCACTGAAGTGGCTAAAGAGGTTTCAGACCTTGTTTTGCTTACTGACAATTTTAATATTATTGTCGCTGCTGTCGAAGAAGGAAGGGCAATTATTAATAATATCCGTAAAGTAATTACTTATCTCCTTTCTGATTCTTTTACCGAAACAATTTTGATTGGATTAGCTCTTATTTTCGGTTTGCCTTTGCCAGTGACTGCAGTTCAGATTTTATGGGTGAATCTCATTGAAGATGGGCTTCCTGATATTGCTTTAGCTTTTGAGCCCAAAGAAAAAGATTTGATGAAACAAAAACCTCAGGGGCACGAGGCGCCGCTTTTAAACCGAGAAATGAAGATATTGATTTTCGTTATTGGATTGATAACCGATTTTTTTCTTTTAGGATTATTTTTCTGGCTTTTCAAATATTCTAATTATGAACTTGCTCATATTAGAACAATGATTTTTGCTGGTTTAGCTATAGATTCGCTTTTCTATATTTTTTCTTGTAAAAGCTTGCGAAGAAATATCTGGCATATAAATCCTTTCTCAAATAAATTTTTAGTTTATGCCTGGATTTTTGGTGCAGTAATGCTTATTATGGGTATTTATTTTCTGCCGTTCCAGACCCTTTTAAAAACCATGTCCCTAAGTCCTTTTGATTGGGGATTACTTTTGAGTCTGGGACTTATTAATATAATTTTAATTGAAGCCACAAAATATTATTTCATTGTGAGACATCTAACATCTAACATTTAATATTATGATGATTTGGTTATATATTTTCATTTTTATAATTTCTTGTTTGGTTTTATTCTGGTCAGGTTCTAAGTTGGTTAAAGGTCTGATGAAAATAGCTAGATATTTAGGTTGGCGGGAATTTGTGGTTGCTTTTTTTATTATGGCTATTGCCGGTTCACTCCCTAATCTTTTTGTCGGAATTAATTCAGCTCTGCACGGGATTCCCCAACTTTCTTTTGGAGATATTGTTGGTGGAAATATAGTTGATTTAACTCTAGTAATAACCTTAGCAGTTTTGATTGGAGGTACTAGTTTACCGGCTGTAAGTAGAATGGTTCAAACTAGTGCTATTTTTACTGTTGTAGTGGCTGTTTTACCTTTGATTTTAATTTTAGATGGAAGTTTAGGAAGAATTGATGGTCTGATTTTGTTTTTTGCTTTTATCGTTTATGTTTTCTGGCTTTTTTCAAAAAGCGAAAGATTTAAAAAGGTCTATAATAAAAATAGAAAAAAACAAGAAACTAAAGGACGGTTTAAAGGTTTTCTAAAAGGTTTAGGAAAAGTAATATTGGCTTTAACGTTGCTTTTGTTGGCTTCCGAGGGGATAGTAAGAAGCGCTCGAGTTTTCGCTGATAGTTTAAACATTACCCTTCCTCTGGTTGGGATTTTAATCGTAGGTTTAGGAAATGCTTTTCCAGAGGCCTATTTTGCTATTATTTCCGCTAAGAAAAAACAAACTTGGATGATTTTAGGGAATTTAATGGGCGCCGTTGTTGTCTGTGCTACTCTTGTTTTAGGAATCGTTGCTCTAATTTGCCCAATTGAAATTGGAGATTTTTCTCCTTTTGCTATTGCCAGAATCTTTCTTGTAATTTCAGCTCTATTTTTCTTAATAATAGTTAGAACTGGTAAAAAAATCACTAAAAAAGAGGGGCTGTTGTTACTTTTAATTTATATTCTTTTCCTTCTCGCCGAAATATTTTTCACATAGTCCGAGAACGGTTCTCGGAAAATTAGGTAGGGTTGATTTTTTACTTAAATCATTATATTATATTTTAATGGAAGAGATAATAATTGCGTTTTTAATTTTAATTATTATAAGTTTGGCAGCAATGTTTTTTTTACTGTTGAGGAAGAAGCCGAAAGAAAAGGAAGACAAGGAGGAATCTTTAAAATTGTTACAGCAGCAGCTAAATTATATCAGCCAAACTCTCGATAATAAATTATCTGAATCAAATAAAATTATTCAGGTCCAATTTGGACAGAGCGCAAAGATTATCCGCGATGTTACAGAAAAGTTAACTAAGCTTGACGAGACCAATAAACAAGTAGTTGGCTTCGCCGCACAGTTACAATCTTTAGAAAATGTTTTAAAAAATCCAAAACAGAGAGGAGTTTTGGGGGAATATTATTTAGAAGAATTATTGAAGAATGTTTTTAGTCCTGGTCAATATCAAATGCAGTATCAATTTAGAGATGGTCAAGTGGTAGATGCTGTAATCTTTTTAAGGAAAAATAAGATTATTCCAATAGATTCAAAATTTTCTTTGGAAAATTATAACAGAATTCTTGAAGAAAACGATTTAGCTAAAAGGGAGCAATTAGAGAAATTGTTTAGACAGGATTTGAAAAATCGAATTGAAGAAACAGCTAAGTATATTAAACCTGATGAGGGAACCTTAGATTTTGCTTTTATGTTTATCCCGGCTGAGGCCGTTTATTATGATTTATTGGTTAATAAAATAGGAGCAATTAAGAGCAATACCCGGGATTTAATTGATTATGCGGTAAGAGAGAAGCATGTTCATATAGTTTCTCCAACTTCTTTTTATGCTTATTTGCAGACGATTTTACAAGGTCTGCGGGCTATGCAAATTGAAGAATCAGCCAAAGAAATCCGCAAAAGGGTAGAAATGCTGGGGCGGCATTTAATAAATTATGAAGAATATTTGCAAAAACTTGGCAATCATCTCGGTACAGCCGTAAGCAGTTACAACAAAGCCTCTAAAGAATTTGGCAAAGTTGACAAAGATGTAATAAAAATTACAGAGGGTAAATCTAAAATTGAGATTAAACAATTAGAAAAACCATTAGAGGAATAAAATTATTATGTTAGCTATAATTAAAACTGGTGGGAAGCAATATTTGGTCTCGCCGGGCGATAAAATAAAGATAGAAAAAATTGACGGTAAAGAGGGCAAGGAAATTGCTTTTAAAGAGGTTTTGTTAATGGAAAAAAATAGAAAACTGGAGATTGGGACTCCGTTGGTAAAAGGATCTAAAGTTACTGCTAAAATTTTATCACAGGGAAAAGGAAAAAAAGTAATAGTGTTTAAGTATAAACCAAAAACCCGTTATAAAGTAAAAAAGGGCCATCGCCAGCTCTTTACCGAAATTGAGATATTAAAGATAGAAATTTAGAATTCTATTTTCTCCCTTCCAAAGCCGAAGAAAGAGTTTCTTCGTCAGCGTATTCCAATTCTCCTCCAATTGGCAATCCTCGGCCAAGGCAAGTAATTTTTATTCCAAGCGGTTTTAGTTCTCTTTTTAAATATAAACTGGTAGCTTCGCCCTCGGTTGTTGGGTTAATAGCCAGAATAATTTCCTGAAATTGATTAGTTGAGATTCCAAAATTTGAGGGATTTTTTATCCTCTCTTTTAGTTCTTTTATTCTAAGTTTTTCTATATCTGATTTTTTTAAACTGGAAACCGTCCCACCTAAGACAAAATAAAGTCCATTATATTTTTTAGTTTTCTCAATTGAAAGCAAGTCAGTTTCTTTTTCGACCACACAAAGCAGGGTTTTATCTCTTGAAGGATTACAACAAATCGGGCAAAGTTTTTCTGCTGAATCCGTCGAGGCAACAAAAGGATTAAAACAAAAGGAACAAATTTTTATGTTTTTTCTTAAATCTGTTATTGAATTTAGAAGTTCCTCAAAGTCATTTTTGGATAATTTTATCAAATAAAAAACAAAACGGGCAGCAGTTCGGCGGCCCACAGTGGGAAATTTAGAAAACAAATCAATAAGTTTCTGAATCTTCGGCGGAAACATTTTACTTGGTGCGTTCTTCTTTTTCTAAATTTCTAAAAGATACTCTTTGGTCATCAAAATATAACTCAACGCTTCCAATAGGTCCATTTCGGTGTTTAGCGATAATAATATCAGCAATATTTTTTCTGGTGGTGTCAGTCCGATATCTATCTTCCCTGTATATAAATAAAACTACATCGCTATCTTGTTCTAAAGATCCGCTTTCTCTCAAGTCAGATAATCTGGGAATTTGAGGAGAGCGCTGTTCTACGGCTCGAGAGAGTTGAGATAAGGCAAGAACCGGAACATTAAGTTCTCTAGCCAATCCTTTGAGAGCCCGGGATATTTCAGTTACCTGTTGAACTATACTGACCATTGGATTTCTCGGTTCCATTAATTGTAAATAATCAATAATAATTAGTCCTAATCCGTGTTCTGCTTGCAACCTTCTGGCCATTGCTCTCATCTGTAAAACATTAGAAGAGGCAGCGTCGTCAATATAAATTGGGGCTTCGGCTAACATTCCCATTGTAGATTGAATTCTGGTAAAATCATTGTCGTCGCCTTCGCTCGAGAGTCGCCCGGTTCTCAACTTCCACAGATCAACGTTAGAAAGACCGGCAATTAACCTGTCTATTACCTGGTCTTTTGACATTTCTAAACTAAATAATCCTACTGGGATTTTTTGATTAACGGCAATATTAGCTGCAAAATTTACAGCCAAAGCGCTTTTTCCCAAACTTGGTCGGGAAGCTAAAATTATCAGGTCGGACTTTTGTAAACCGGCTAAAATATTATCAAGGTCGGTAAAACCGGTTGGCAGGCCTCGCGGAACGCCTTGATGTTTGGATAATTTATCAATTCTTTCAAATGCTTCTTCTAAACCAGCCTTAATTGGTAGAAAATTTTGAGTTAAGCTTTTTTGGGCAATGCTGAAAATCTTTTGTTCAGCCCGGTCCAAAAGAATGTCAATATCTTCCTCTTCGTTATAGCCTATTAAATTAATTTCTTGGCTAGCTTCAATTAAATCTCTTAAAATCCTTTTTCTTTGAACGATTTTGGCGTAATTTGAGATATGACTGGCAGTGGGGACAAAATTGATAAGTTCGGTAAGATAGCTGTTTCCGCCGATTTCTTCCAAAAGTTTTTTCTCTTTAAGACAAGTAGAAACTGCCAGCAAATCAACTGGCTCTCCCTTTTCAAAAAGTTTTAGAATAGATTTGTAAATTTTCTGATGATTTTGTTTATAAAAATCTCTTGCTTGTAAAAAATCAGCTACCTTAACAATCGCATTTTTATCCATTAATAAAGAGCCTAACAGCGATTTTTCCGCCTCAATGCTTTGAGGCGGTAACTTTTCTGGCCCAGCCCAGTTTTGATTTTGAGTATTATTAGCCATTACTTTCTTTGTAGCAGAAAAGATAATTTTTGGCAAACTAAAAACCTGCAAATAATCACAGGTCTTCTTTTAGTTAATTTAATTATTTAATTTTTTTAATTTTCGGTCCTTTTTTGGTGTCTTCGATTCTATAACCCATTTGTTTAATTTTTTTTCTTAATTCATCGGCTAATTTCCAGTTCTTTCTTTGCCGGGCTTTTTCTCTTTCTTTGACTATTTTTTTAATAAATAAGGGGGTTTTGGGAACTGCTTTTTTACCCCAGAAAATAAAATTGAAAACTTCGTCAATTTTTCCCAGAAACTTTAAAACATTTTTGGCATCAGCCTGGCTAAGAAGATCCCTATTTATTAGAGAGTTTCCTTGGTTTATCAGTTTAAAAATTATAGCAATTGCTTTCGGGGTGTTAAAATCTTCATCCATTGCTTGTTCAAACTTTTCCTTAGTTTGTCTGATTAGTTTTGAGTGTTGAGTTGTAATTTTACGTTTTGCTCTTTGAGATTTGAGTTTATCTATAAATTCGTCAATTTTTTCTAATTGTTCTTTGACTTCTTTAATTTCTTTTTCACTATAATCAATAGGGGAGCGGTAATGGGCCTTGAGGGCAAAGAGTCGTAGGATTCTGGCAGAATTATCTTTTAGAAAATCTCTAATGGTAATAAAATTGCCCAGGGATTTTGCCATTTTTCTTCTTTTGACAGTTAAAAAGCCGGTATGAAGCCAATATCTTACCATTGGCTTTTTTCCTGATACAGCTTCCATCTGGGCGATTTCTGCCTCGTGATGAGGGAAAATTAAATCCCTGGCTCCTCCGTGAATATCATATTGCGGACAAAAATATTTTTCAGTAATAGCAGTATCTTCAATGTGCCAGCCAGGCCTTCCAAAACCAAATGGGCTGGGCCAACTTGGTTCAAACCCCGCGCTAGAACTCGCTTCGCTCGTTCGGTGCGGGGCAAGCTTCCAGAGACAAAAATCTCCTTTATTCTTCTTTTCTTTTGCCGTATCAATTCGAGATACGGCATCCTCTGCCTGGAGAACCGTTCTCCTTGATAATTTTCCGTAATCTTTGAATTTTGAAATGTCATAATAAATCCCATCTTTTATTTGATAGGCAAAACCCTTTTCCAATAATTTTTTTACCTGGCTGATGATTTCTTTGATATGGTCGGTGGCCCTGGCATATTTGGTAACACTATTTATATTAAGAGCTTTTATGTCTTTTAGATATTCTCTTTCAAATTTTCGGGATAAATCTTTCCAAGAAATTTTTTTCTCTTTAGCCCGGTTAATAATCTTATCATCAATATCAGTAATATTTTGCAAATAAAAAACTCTATACCCCTTTTGCTTCAAATATTTTGCAATCATATCAAAACAAATGTAAGTTCGGGCATGACCAAGGTGGGAGAAATCATAAACCGTGGGTCCACAGACAAAAAGATTAATTTTTTTATTCTTTCTCGGTTTAAAAATTTCCTTTTTTCTGGTTAAAGTATTGTAAAATTTGAGCATGTTAATTTATTTTAACAGATTGAGTAAAAAAGAAAACTGCCCGAGGCCCGTCCTCGGGCAGTTTTACAAAATTGTTAATTTATGATAATATCAAAAAATGAAAAAAAGTGATATTATATATCCACTTATTATCGGAGAGGGAATTGCCCTAATTTTTCTTGGCATTTTGAAATATTCACCAAAATATTTGCCAGAAATGCCTTCTTTGATAATTAAACCAGTAGGATATTTTCCTATAATTTTGCCGCTTCTTTCAATTCTTGGCGTTTTTGTTGCTTCTTTTCTGGCAAGAAAAATTCCAACTCTTTTCCAATTAGCAAAATTTGCTTTAGTTGGTGCCTTAAATACTTTTATCGATCTCGGAATATTAATTTTTTTATTGACGATTTTTGGAGTCACTGCCGGTTTACTATATTCGGTTTCTAAAGGTTTTTCTTTTAGTTGTTCAGTAGTTAATTCTTATTTCTGGAATAAATTTTGGACGTTTGGGAAAAAAGAAACAGGAGTGGAAGTGAAAGAATTTGGTAAATTTTTCTTAATAGCTGGGATTGGGTTTTTGCTTAATGTTGGGGTTGCTTCTTTTGTGGTAAATATTATTGGTCTTCAATTTGGGCTGTCAGCAGAAATTTGGGCATTGGTTGGAGCATTTATAGCTATTATTTGTGTCTTTATGTGGAATTTCCTCGGCTATAAATTTATAGTATTCAAAAAGTAATTTATGGCAAACTTAGTACTATATCGCAAATACAGACCTCAGACCTTTGCTGAAATTGTCGGCCAGGAGCATGTAGTTCAAACCCTAACTAATGCCCTGACTTCGGGGATGATGTCTCATGCTTATTTGTTTTCTGGCCCAAGGGGTTCGGGAAAAACCACTATTGCCCGGCTTTTGGCAAAAGCAGTAAATTGCCACAATCGTAAAGATTCTGAATTTGAACCTTGCAATAAATGCTCCTCTTGTTTGGAAATTAAGCAAGGCAGGTCCCTGGATTTCATTGAAATTGACGCTGCTTCTCATCGGGGAATTGATGAAATGAGAGAACTGAGAGAGGGGATTAAATTTACCCCTACCAAAGAAAAATATAAAGTTTTTATAATTGATGAATCTCATCAATTGACCAAAGAAGCAGTTAATGCTCTGCTAAAGACCTTAGAAGAGCCTCCCCCTTACGCAATTTTTGTTTTAGCCACCACCGAGATTCATAAAATGATTCCAACTATTATTTCAAGATGTCAAAGATTTGATTTCCGAAAACTGACTTTGCCGGAAATTATTAAAAGATTGGAATTAATTTCTAAAAAAGAAGGAGCAAAGATTGACAAATCAGCCCTTGAGCTTATTGCCCTAAATTCAGGAGGTTCAATGAGAGATGCGGAAAGTTTGTTAGACCAAACTCTTACTTTTACCGGCGCGATGAGTAAAGGCAGAGAAATTAAACCAGAAAACATCAAGGAATTGTTGGGAATTGTAGATATAAATGCAATCAGCCAGTTTGTTGATTTTATTGCTGAAAAAAATGGAGAAAAAGCTATTAAATTTTTAGGAGAAACCTTTGACAAGGGTTACGACCCTCAAGAGTTTGCCAAGGCCTTGATTAACTATTTAAGACAAACAATGCTGATAAAAATAAACTCTGAACTAATGAATCCAATAATTATTGGACTAACCAAAGAAGAGCGAGAAAAACTTCAAGCCCAGGCAGCAAAATTCCAAACAGAAGAAATCCGCCGAATTTTAGAACTCTTCATGAATGCAGAAAACAAAATGAAATATTCCTCAATTCCCCAGTTACCCCTGGAAATAGCAATTATTGACATTGTAGAACCAGAGAGTAATTATTCCGGGGTCGTCTAATGGTAGGACTGCAGATTTTGGATCTGCCTATCTTGGTTCGAATCCAAGCCCCGGAGCAACATAGGACATTGTGAATTTTTCGTTCCGTTTTCCGCCTCGCCGCTTCGC
>CAYMJA010000015.1:0-9362 GCA_964391095.1 uncultured Candidatus Saccharibacteria bacterium | reverse complement strand
GCTGAACGTTTAAGAGCCAACTGTCTTCTAAAACTCTGATAATTCAATATAAATATCGCCGACAAAATACCAATAATAGCTATGACTATCATTACCTCGATGAGGGTAAAACCCTTGTTTTTGTTTAAGATTCTAAACATCATTTAAAATTGTTAATGTTTAAATTGAGGTTTTAAACAGTTCCGTCTTGGGCTTTTTAGAGAATAAACAAATTTAAATACCATTGGATTATTATCTCCCCCAAAAACATCGCTATAAATGTCCCGGTGACTAAAAATGGCCCGAAAGGCATCTCGCTTTTGAATGTTTTTTTCTGTTTCAAAACTAATCCTATTCCCATTATAGCACCTGTTAGAAAAGAGAGAAACAAGGCAATTAAGATATTAGGAAAACCGAGAAAAAGACCCATTAAAAAAGCCAACTTAACATCGCCCATTCCCATCCATTTGCCATGAGAAATTAAAACTATCACTCCAAAAAATAGCGCTGCTCCTACGGCGCTTAAAATTGAAAATTGAAAAATTGAAAATTGATTGAAAACTAAAAATTGAAAATTGAAAATTAGGGCTATAATAATTGCTGGATAAATTACTTTGTCGGGGATAATATAGTGCTTTAGGTCATAGGCAAAAATTACAAGCAGGAAACAAGAAATAATTAAATAATATAAAAAATCTAAAATCCAAACATCAAAGGTCAAATCAGACCAAAAGCCCAAAATCCAAAAGATTAAAACGAACAAAATCCCGGTAGTTATTTCTACTAAGGGGTATTGCCAGGAAATTTTTCTATGGCAATAACGGCATTTGCCTTTCAAAAATAAAAAACTAAAAACAGGAATTAAATCCTGCCAGCCAAGAATATGCTTGCAATAAGGGCAATAAGAACGGCCTTTTAGAAAACTTTGAGCGGAGCGAGAACCCCGCCCCCCTACAGGGGGGCGGGGTGGAAGGGCGAGGCGATAAATTACACAGTTCAAAAAACTCCCAATAACTAAACCAAAAATAAAAATTACTAAATAAGAAAAAATTGACATTATTTCATCTTACCTTGTTAAAACTTTTCATTCAATCTATCGATTTATCTATCGATTTACGAAATCAATAGAATTATTTTAATATTATTATTTACAACAAAAATTTGCTCCGTTTAGAAACGGAGCAAATTTTAAACCCATAGCTTGGCAATATTAACCTAAACTAATAAAAACAAACTCATCCAATTAGCCCTGACTTACAATCCTGGGCAAATTCCGACAGTGGGATCGGTGCTGATATTTCCTGACTTTCCAGTTGAATCCACGCACCAGTCATTGGTTCCTTTACACAAATCTGCCCAAATCGCTATATCCTGACCACTAGCACTAATACTTTTTTGATATGTGCTATCAACACTACAGGTTGGGGGAACTAACGCAGTACCGACAGAATAACCAGTATAGGTACCGTTATCAGCATAAAATATCTCAGCTTCAGCTCTGACTTGAGCAATTTCCATTTTAATTTCAGCGTCATAAGCTGCGTTTCTAGCCCCTCTCAATGAAACCAAGACAATTGCCGCTAAAATACCGATTATGGCAATAACTACTAAAAGTTCGATCAAGGTAAAACCTTTAGGTTTTTTAAAAATTCGCATTTTAATTAAAACTTTTTAAGTTTAATTATTCCGACCTTTTAAGTTTTTAACATAGCCTACGAGACTCGAACCAGAATCACAGGCTTTAATTCATTCTATCACATTAATATCAAATCAAGTTGTGGAAAACCTTAGCCCACGAGGCTTATTACACAAAGCCCATTGAATAAATGGGCATTATAACTGCCGCTGCCAAGCCTCCTACCATTATCCCCAAAATGATAATAAATATTGGTTCAAGGAGCTTTACAAAATTATCTAAACTTCTATCCAGGTCCCCTTGATAAAACTCTACCACATTCTTTAAAGATGAATCTAAAGTACCGGTTTTTTCTCCTATTACTATCATTTGATAAAAAAGAGGAGAAATAAATTTAGGATATTTGGCCAAAATTAAACTTATTGTTGATCCTTTCTCAACTTCCTCTCTAGTTTTCATAATAATTTTTTTATATTCCTCATTACCCACCACCTTACTGGTAATTTCTAAGGCCTGACTAATAGGCAAGCCACCTAAAATTAAAGTGGAAAGATTTAAGGCAAAACGGGAAAGATACAACTTTCTCAAAAAAGGACCTATCAGAGGCAACTTTAGTAAATTCCTGTCAAAAAATCTTTTACCGCTTTTACTTCTGGCATATTGAAAAATAAAAATTATTAAAAGAACAACAGCCAAAATTATAATCCATCCCTGGCTTTTTAAAAAATCGGAAACTGCTATTACTATCTGGGTAATTAAAGGGAGTTCTTGTTCGGTTTCTTTCAGAACATCGGTCAGTTGGGGCATGATGTAAACAGTTATTAGGGTAGCAACTGCTGAAAAAACCAAGAGAATAAAAAGAGGGTAAACCATTGCTCCTTGTATTTTGCTGCGAAAATTATACTCTCTCTCCAAATAGCCGGCTAAATATAAAAAAGTATCAGAAAGCTTACCAGAGGCCTCTCCGGATTTCACCATATTTACAAAAAAGGGAGAAAAAACTTTTGGAAAAGCGCTAAACGCTTTAGAAAGAGGGATTCCCCCTTCCACATCTTTAGCAATTTTTGAAATTATCTCTCCAAGCTTAGGGCTTGTTGTTTGTTTAGCAAGAGTTTGGAAGGTTTCGGTTAAAGGAACTTGGGATTTCAGCATAATTGCCAATTGCCGGGAAAAGCTTACGATATCCTTTCTGGTAATTCTTTGGAAAATTTCCAGTCCTTTAGCATAAAAAGGAGGAGCTATTTCCTCTAAGGCAATCACAAAAAACCCATGAGCTTTTAAAACAGCGAAAGCAGCTTCTTTACTGGAGGCCTCCACCACTCCTGATTGAATCTCCCCAATTTTAGACCTTGCTTGATAATGAAACTTCATATGTTATCTTCTCGCTAAGTTTGTTAGTCCAGTTGGGTTTAACGAATAAGTTAAAGCTGTTTCTAAATCAATTTCTTTTGCCCTTATTAAATCAGCTAAATATCTATCTAAAGAAATCATCCCCATTTCAGCTGAGGTTTCAATAATCATTGGTATTTCATGGATTTTATTCTCTCGAATTAAATTGGCGATAGCCGGAGTATTTATCATCACTTCGCAAGCAGGTATTAAACCTCCTTTAATGCTTGGTAATAACCTTTGGGAAACTACCCCAAGAAGCGAACCCGAAAGCTGAGACCGGATTTGAGCTTGCTGGCTGCCAGGAAAGACATCAACAATTCGGTGAATGGTCTGGGCAGCCGAATTTGTATGAAGGGTAGCTAAAACTAAATGACCCGTTTCAGCTGCGGTAATGGCAGTGGCTATGGTCTCAGGGTCTCTCATCTCTCCAACCATAATTACATCGGGGTCCTGACGAAAAGTAGATTTCAATGCCTTAGCAAAACTTAAAGTATCCCGGTAAAGTTCTCTTTGGTCAATAATTGACCTATCGTCTTTAAAAACATATTCAATAGGGTCTTCAATAGTAATAATATGGTCAGCTCTAAGATGATTTATTTCATCAATTAAAGCAGCTAAAGTAGTAGATTTTCCTTGACTTGATGAACCGGTAATCAATACAAAGCCCTGATGGTGCCGCATAAATTCATGCAAAATTGGCGGAAGATTCAATTCTTGAATAGTTCTAATCTTAGGAGGAATTAAACGAAGAGCACAAGCAATATTTTCTCTCTGAAAGAAGACATTAACCCTAAACCTCATTTCTTCTTTAAACTCATAAGAAAAATCAATCTCTTTGTCTCGAAGAAATTTTTGTTGTTGTTCTTCAGTCATCAATTCGAAAGCAAGTCCTCGAGAGTCCTCCGCCGAAATTTTTTTCATTTTCATTAAAGGCAATAATCTCCCAGCTATCCGCAGAATTGGTGGATGACCTACTGAAATATGTAAATCCGAGGCCTTTTGGGCAAAGGTCTTCTCAAGAAGCTCTTCTAATTTTAAGGAATAATCCATTATACTCGACACCAATACACCAATGAAACACGAATGACGCTAATAATTTATTCGTCTGGCCTATTCGTAAGGCTATTTATTACATCTATTTGTGTTATTAGTGTCAATTCGTGTATTAGTGTCGTGTTATTTATTTTTCTTCGGTTACTCTTAGCACTTCTTCAATTGAAGTAATGCCCTTTAGGACTTTTAATATCCCATCTTGTTGCATTGTCACCATTTCTTGTTTTCGAGCTTCCTCTCGAATTTTTTCTTCGGATGGCTCTTTAAGAATCAGCTTGACGAGGGAATCAGTCATTTTTAAAACTTCGAAAACCCCAATCCGACCGGAATAACCTACTTTATTGCACTTTTTACAACCTACCGGCTCATAAACATAAAACATCTCAGATGGTCTAATGCTCTTCCTAATTTTCAAAGGAAGATTTTTTACTTCTTTTGAAATTAAATTTTTTACTTCTTCTTTTGCCTCAACTTTCTTTTTACAGTAAGGACAAAGTTTTCTTACTAATCTTTGAGCCAGAGCAATATTGAGGGTGGGAGGAATCAAAAATGGCTTTATCCCCATATCAATTAAGCGGGGAATTACTCCCAATACATTGGTTGTATGTAGGGTAGATAAAAGGAGATGTCCGGTTAAAGCAGCATGGATGGCTAACGAAGCTGTTTCTTCGTCTCGAATTTCTCCTACCATTAAAATATCAGGGTCTTGCCTGACCATATGTCGAAGTCCCTGAGCAAATCCATAGTTAATTTCCGGTTTTATCTGAGATTGATTAATCCCTTCAATAAGATATTCTATTGGGTCTTCTAAGGTCATTATGTTCACTGCTTCTTTGTTTAAAATTCCTAAAATAGCATAAAGGGTAGTGGTTTTTCCAGAACCGGTAGGACCGCTAACTAAAACCATTCCATAAGGACTTTTTATTGCCTCTTCTAATCTTTTAAGATTACTCCCAGTTATTCCTAACGCCTTAAAATCTATTTTTCTCTTGATAGGATCAAGAATTCTTATTGCTACTTTTTCTCCCAAGATAGTGGGAAAAGTTGAAACCCGAAAATCAACCGCTCTATCTTTGATTTGAGCGGAAAAACGGCCGTCTTGGGGAACTCGGGTCTCGTCTATTTTCAAATTAGACAGTATTTTTACTCTCGCCACTATTGAAGGTAAAATCCTAAGCGGCAAAAAAATACTAGAATGTAATATGCCATCTAATCTAAAGCGAACTCTTGCTTTCTCTTTGATAGGTTCAATATGTATATCCGAAGCATTTCCAGCAACAGCATGCCTTAAGATAACTGCCACTACTTTCGAAATAGGAGCTTCTTCTACCATTTTTTTAAACTCTACTTCTTTCATTGCCCGCGTCTCAATCTCTTCTCCCCTGAGTTCGGTTTCTAACTCCTCTAAAGCACCTGTTACTTCTTTTTTAAGGGTTCGGTATTTTCTTAAAACTTTATTAAAGTCCGTGAAAGTAATTAAGGAAACTTGATAGACAAATTTACTCTGACGAGCTAAAAACTCTAAGACCTCTCGGGCTTTTAAATCCTTAGGATAAACCATTCCCACTTCTAAACGATTATCTTTTTTAGCCAAGGGTATTATTCGATAATATCTGGCCGACTCCTCGGGAATTGTCTCTAAAACCTTCAAAGAAACATCTTCGGGAGAAACCGTTTTCAGGGGTATTTTTAAGTTCTCGCTCTTTAATCCAAATAAAAAATCTTCAGAGACAATGCCCTTTTCCAAAATCACCTCTTCTTCTTTTTGTCCAGAAGTTTTAACCTCATATTCCAGGGCAGTGGCTCTTCCCTGGTCCAATATTCCTTTTTGAACTAACAACTGAAGTAAGGTCATTTTAATAGGGCAAAAAAGGATTCTCTCTTCCCCCTTCTCCTTCAAAAGGAGGAATTTCTTCAAAAGGAATGAGTGCTTTAACTTCTGGTTTTTCTAAAAGTTCAAAATTTATCCTTATTTCCGGATAACCTAAAACCACTGGTTCTGGAATCACTGATGGAAGACTAATCGGCTTCTTTTCCCTAAAAAACCCCTGCCATAAAATAATAGCAGTAACTAAAATTACTATTACTAAAGCTACAATTAAATATGTCTGTTTTTCTTTTTTCTGGATAAACGAATTAGCCATAAATTACTTTAGTAGCTATGGGCTTCTAAATTCAAAACAAATTTGAAGAAATTTGAACCTCCTCCTTTCTCTTCCGCTATCGGAGAAGAAAAATTAATAGAGTTTACTTCAATAAGTCTGGCATTTCTATAAACAGCCGAAAGAAAATTTTTAAATGCGGGGTAAGCGCCGGAAACTGTAATTGAAAAAGGGATTTTCCGAATTCTTCCTTCTCCCAATGGAAGCTTATCTAAATTTATCTCTTCTAAAATTAATCCATTTTGAGAGCCAGTTTTTTGAATAAAATCAAACAGGGCAGGTATTGAGGGCTCAGAAGGCAGAGCCGAATCAACTTTGGCAACTTCATCTCTATATCCTGCGAATTTATCAGAAAGAGTTTTTAATCCTGACAAATATTTTTCTGCTTGTTCAAATTCGGCTTTCTTTTTTTCCAGTGCCAACTTTAACCCTTGAAAATTTTGATACTCAGGCCACCAGAAAAAATATCCACCCAAAACTATTAAAAAGACAAGCAAAATACTAACAATAAGAATAGGGCGAGACATCATTTATACAGCTGATTACCAAAGGTAAGGTGGAGAGAAAAGTCAATTTCTCCTTCTTTACCTATTGAAACCTTAGATAAATTTATATTTTTGAGAAATTTTTCTTTTTTCAAAACACGAAGCTGCTGTCCGAGAGCTACAAAACTCTCTGCCTGACCAGAAAGTTCTACCGTATTTTTTGAAGAATCAAAATTAAAGTCAGAAAACCAAACATTGGGTAGGGTTGTTCTTTCAAGAAACTCAAAAATATTTTCTGTTTTTCTGTGTTCTGAAACCAATGTTCCGAAATCATTGATTTTTTTCTGATATAAGAGAAGTTCTTGGCTTTTCTTTTCAATCTCTTGGGCTAATGCCTTCTCTGAAGCAGTAATCTTCAGGTCTTCTACCATTTTCTCCGACTCTTTTTCAAAATAAACATAGCTGGCAATAAAAACTATAAGCAAAACTAGGCAAAAACTCCAAAGGATAATTGCCCATAAAGACGCTTTAATTTTTGGTCTGGGGGTAATTTCTATAGCCATAATTTTATAGATGTAAGCTCACTTTACTCGCAATATAAATTGTATTTTTATTATATATAACAACCGTCTATATCGCAACCGCAGGTTGCTTATCTTTTAATCTCTTTTCTATTGAAAACCCTTGGAAGCTAACCCTACTGAAATAGCATAAGATGGTCCCAATTTCATTAAGGTCTGCCTAAGGATAGACGGATATAGAATATTAGAAAACGGCTTAGTAATTACCACCTCTTTTTTCAATCCAGTGGAAAAATATTCTTTTAAACCGGACGACAACATTACCCCTCCGGCTAAAACAATTTTTTCTACTTCTTTGCCTTCTACTCGGTAAAAATCTCGAAAGGTTCTCTTAACTTCTTCTAAAACCGAATCAACTAAAGGAGTCAAAACTTTTTTGATATCTTTTGACGCTTCTTCCTGTTCTCCGTTAACAAAAGCCAAGCCATATCTTCTTTTCATCTCTTCAGCTTTATTATAACCAATATTTAAAGATTCGGCTATCACTTCTGTCAAATCATTCCCGCCAATATTAAAACTGTGGCTTATTTTCACAATTCTTTTCTCTACAATACTGCAAGTGGTACTACGAGCCCCCATATCTATCAAAGCTATTATTTTCTCTCCAAGTTTGTCTTTAATTGAAGACCTGGCTAAAGCAAATACTTCTGGCTCTAAAAATCTAAGAGTTAAATTGGCAAAATGGGCAATTGTTTTATATTGTTCAATATCGTGATTCGGTATGGCTACCACCAAAACTTTAAGGGGCGTTTTAGAAATCTCTCCTTCGGTTATTGTCCAATCTAAAGTTACCTCAGAAAGAGGAAGTGGGATATAGGGTCTAATCTGGTATCTTATTGCCTGAAAAATTTTCTCCTTGCTCATTGAGGGTAATTCAAGGGTGGTGAAAAAACTGCAAAAATCAGGAACAGAGAAATTCGCGTCTTTGGTTTGAATTCCTGCTTCTAAATTAATAGATCGAATAGCTTGAGCTGTGTCACGTTCAGAAAGCGAAAGGATATTTTTTTCAAAAATCCTAAAAGGCCTTTTCTTAATAAATGGAGTTTTTATTTCTCCGTAATTCTCAAGCTGAAGGGTTTGACCCTTTTTCCCCACCTCAACAACCCTAATTGAAGAAGTGCCAATATCTATTCCTAAAAATTTTTTAGGATGTCGTCTAAAAATATTCCAAGACATTGTAATACAAGTAATTATATCATATTAAAAGAAAAGAACTATGTGGAAAACAATTATGTTCAATCAACTGTATAATAAAATTATCTTATTCTTATGCAAACACTCTTAAATACAATCAGAAATTTTCTGATAGACATCATCTTCCCAAAATTTTGCCTGAATTGCGGCAAAGAAGGAAGTTATCTTTGTCAAGATTGTTTTTCTTTAATTGATATTTTGCAAAGGCAATATTGTCCTTTTTGCCCCTATCCTAAGATTGTTTTTGACGGCAAAACCTGTAGTCCTTGTAGAAAATCAAAAAAGTTAGCCGGTCTTTATTGTGCTGTTTCTTATGACAGTTTTATAGTAAAAAAAATGATAAACCAATTCAAATACAAACCCTATATTAAAGAACTGTCAAAACCATTAGCATCTTTAATTGTGGTCCACCTTATTAATTTAAACAAATTGTCAAATTTTGCTGAATCTATTTTAATCCCTGTCCCGCTCCACAAAAAGAAACTAAAACAAAGAGGATTTAATCAAGCAGAGGAAATTGAAAAAGAACTTTTAAAATTATTGAACCCTGGCGAGGCCCGGTCTAGTCCTAAGAGATCTATCCCTAAGATTTCAATTCTTAATAATGTTTTGACTAAAATAAAACAAACCCCGGCCCAGGTGGAGTTGAAAAAAGAACAAAGAGAAAAAAATATTAAAGGAGTGTTCGTTTGCCAAAAACCAGAATTAGTCAAAGGTAAAAAAATCTTTTTAATTGATGATATATTTACTACCGGCTCTACTATGGAAGAGTGCGCCAGGGTTCTGAAAAAAGCCGGCGCTCAAGAAGTCTGGGGAATAGCAGTAGCCAGGGGATAAAAAACTGCCCGAGGTTGAACCTCGGGCAGTTTTTCTTTGCGGT
>CAYMJA010000014.1:7797-9457 GCA_964391095.1 uncultured Candidatus Saccharibacteria bacterium | reverse complement strand
GCAAGGGCGCAAGCAATGGGAGCCAAAACGATAAAAGAGCATTCTGAAGCTGAAAATGCTCTTTCTTCCACCCTAAAAACTCTTTTTGCGGTAGCTGAAAATTATCCTCAATTGAAAGCATCAGAGAATTTTTTGGAACTTCAGCGGGAGATTCGGGACACTGAAGATAAGGTTCAAGCAGCCAGAAGATTTTACAATGGCAATGTCAGGGATTTGAATATCAAAATTGAAGTTTTTCCAGCCAAAATTATTGCCTCTTTGTTCACTTTCAAAAAGATGGACCTGTTTGAAATAGAAGAAGTTGCTGCCCGCAAACCAGTATCTGTAAAGTTTTAATGTTTCACGCCCGACCTTAAACATAGTTTGGATTTTTAATGACTCTTTATACTCACGCTGAATCTAATATCAGAAAGACTTGGCTATATTTGACCTGTTTCCTGCTCCTTATTATTGCTCTTGGTTGGTTAATTTCTTATCTTGTGGGGAGCTATATTATTTTATGGCTGGCTGTGATTTATAGTATTTTGATGAGTTTTTTTAGTTATTGGTATTCTGATAAAGTTGTTTTAGCAATAAGCCGGGCTCGGCCTGTTGAAAAAAGAGATAATCCTGAACTTTATCGAATTGTTGAAAATCTTTGCATTACGGCCGGACTTCCCCTGCCTAAAATTTATATCATTAATGTTGCTCAGCCAAATGCTTTTGCTACTGGACGCGATTCAAAACACGCTGTCATAGCAGTAACCCAGGGATTACTTGACCGGCTTGAGAGAAATGAACTGGAAGGAGTGATTGCTCACGAACTTGCCCATATTGGCAATAGAGATATATTACTATCAACCATTATTGTTGTTTTGGTTGGAATAATTGTGGTCTTAACTGATTTTTTCTTTCGGATTAGTTTCTGGGGAGGAATAAGTCGCCGGGACAGCCGCGGCGGGGGACAAATAAAACTGGTTATGCTCTTGATTGCTCTTGCTTTGGCTGTTTTAGCTCCCTTGTTTGCCACTCTGATTAGATTAGCCATTTCTCGAAAAAGAGAATTTTTAGCTGACGCTAATGGAGCTCTTTTAACAAGGTATCCCGAGGGACTGGCTAAAGCCCTTGAAAAAATTTCCCAAGACCCGAATTCTTTGTCAAGTGTCAGTAATGCCACTTCTCATCTTTATATTGTTAATCCTTTTCGAGGGAAAGAACAGAAATCCTGGTTTCACAAACTTTTTATGACCCATCCCCCAATTGAGCAGAGAATAAAAGCTTTGAGGGGAATGAAAATTTAAAATTATTTATGAATTGTCCTATTTGTAAAAAACCTCTTTTAAGCGCGGTTTTTCATAATGTTGAGGTAAACTATTGTCCTATTTGCCTTGGTCTTTGGTTTGAAGAAGAGGAATTGAGATGGGCAAAAGACGAGAAAGATAAAAATTTAAACTGGTTAGATATTGATTTGTGGAAAGACGAAAGTAAATTCAAAATTTCAGCGGGAATTCGGCTTTGCCCCTTTTGCCGCGTCCCTCTTTATGAAGTATATTATGGGGATTCAGGAATCATTATTGATGTCTGCAATCTTTGTCACGGAATTTGGTTAGACAGAGCTGAATTCAAAAAAATAATTGATTGGCTCCACGAGAAAGCGGATTATGAAATTTTGAACAAATAT
>CAYMJA010000014.1:0-7787 GCA_964391095.1 uncultured Candidatus Saccharibacteria bacterium | reverse complement strand
CGTATTTAGAGAAATGGCTGAGATTTTTACCGGGCCTGAAACCCTGAGAGAAGAAATTTTGGACTTTTTAACAATTTTAAAGTTTTTGAATTATAAATTTACTGCCCAATATTTAACAATTTCCAAGATAATTTTACAATTGCCGAAGTAGAGTAAAAGGAGAGGTGTTCCGAATGGTAAGGAACTGGCTTGGAAAGCCAGCGGGTATTTATGCCCTTGCAGGTTCGAGTCCTGTCCTCTCCGCACAATGAAAGGATAGTCAAACTCGAAGAAACATGAATATAGATTTCCAAAATTTTCTTCAAAATTTATTTCCCTGGCTTATTTCTCATGGGATAAAAATAATTGTAATTTTATTTATTGCCTGGTTGGCTACCCGAATTAGTAAAGTTTTTATTTCCAGATTAATAAAAACCCTCACCGAGAAAAGCGAAATAATAGGGGGAGACAGTAAGATCCAGGAGCAAAGAGGAAAAACACTCAGCAAGGTTTTCGTCTCTACTTTGAAAATAGCGATTTGGATAATAGCAATTTTAACGATTCTTCCGGAATTTGGAGTTAATCCTACTCCACTTTTAGCTGGCGCTGGTTTGATTGGTCTGGCTATTGGCATGGGCTCTCGAAATTTAGTTCAGGATTATCTAGCCGGACTTTTTATTCTACTTGAAGACCAATATCACATTGGAGAAGAAATAAATATAGGGGGGAAACAAGGCAAGGTGATAGATTTAAATTTAAGGAAAACGGTTGTAAAAGATAAAGAGGGAATAATTCATTATATTCCCAATGGCCAGATAAAAAGTGCTTCTAATTTTTCAAGAAAGTAAATCTTTACTTTAGTGATAAAAAAATCAGCTTCTTGAGCTGATTTTTTTATCTGAGCAAATTGGTTTAATCATTTCTTTCTTTTCAGAATTTCATAATATACCTTCTCATATCTATCTACCATTTTTTTAATGCTGAATTTTTCTTCCACTCTTTTTCGGCAGTCCTTTCTCTCAATTTTATCTATATTTTTAATCGCTTTTGCCATTTCCTTAACATTTTTTACAATAAAGCCGGTTTTTTCATTCTTAACAACTTCGGGCACGGCGCCGTTGGGATAGGCAATAACCGGGACCCCACAAGCCATTGCTTCAATCATTATCAGTCCAAATGGCTCTTGCCATTTTATCGGGAAAAGCAGACCTTTGGCGTATTTTATTAAATCAGTTCGTTTCTTTCCCCAAACTTCTCCTACATATTTAATTTGTTTTCCATCAATTAAGGGTTTGATTTCTTTTGAAAAATAGGGCTCTCTTCTTTTCCCTCCGGCTAAAATCAACTTAACCTTAGCTCTTTTTGCCGCTAAAATAGCATCTTTGGGATTTTTATGTTCACCCAAAGCTGCCATAAATAGAAAATAATCTTTTGGTTTTTCAGAAAACTTAAATTCTTTAATATCTACTCCATTATAGACAGTTGCTAAATAATTAATATTTGAAAATCCTTTTCTTTGGGCATTTGAAATAGTAACAACATTTGGTTTTTTGTAGGAAGCAAGAACATCAGAGAGTTCCTTAAAAATCGGCAGATGTAAAATACTTACTATGGGAGTTTTTATAAAAAAAGATAGGGGTAAAAAAAGATAACCTGCCCTGGCATGGTTAAAAATAATATCAAATTCTCCTTCTCTTTTGATGATTTCTTTCATTATTCTTGCTGTGTAAGTGCTTTCAATTCTGAGAGGTCTAGAAGACTCTATATAAGTAGTATCTATTTTTCTTTCAGTTATTGTTTTTTTAAAAATCTGAATAAATTTAGCTGAGGTTTTACAATTACCAGCGCCAAAAAGAGTTACCTGATAACCTTTTCTAACAAAGCCCTTTATCATTTCCTGAGCTATTCTTTCTGTTCCTCCCTGTCCTTTCGGTGGGACAGTAGCAAAAGGTGGAACGATAATTGCAATTTTTTTTATGTTTTTCTTTTTCATACTAATATTATATCAAAAAGAGCTTCTATTTAGAAGCTCTTTTTAGTCCGAGCATTCTCAGAAAGTTTGAAGATTTTTTTCTTTTCTGCTTTCTGCTGGAACTTTTGCCGTGATTCTTCTTTTTATTATTTCCATTGGCACAAGCTTTTTTATAAATCCTTACATATTTTTGGGCAATTTTTTTCCAGATGAATTTTTCTTCAACAGTTTTTCTAGCCGCTTCTCCTAATTTTTTTCTTAACTCATCATTTTCTAATAATTTATTACAGGCCTCGGCTATTTGGCGGCTGTTTTTCGGTCTGATTAAAAATCCATTTACTCCATTTTTTACCGCTAAAGGAATACCTCCTTTTCTGGTAGCAATTACCGGCGTTTTAGCAGCCATTGCCTCTAAAATTACCAGCCCCAAAGGTTCATCCCAAACCGAAGGAGCAACAAAAACATCAGCCCGGTAATAAAATTCTTCCAACTCTGCTTTTTTTTCATCTCCCATATAACCGAGGAAGTGAACATTATTTAATTTCAACTTATATGTTAAATCTTCTAAATTTTTTCTCTCAGAACCATCTCCAATTATATAAATATCTCCTTTAATATCTTCAGCCGCTTTTATAAGATAATAAACCCCTTTTTGGGGGGTAAGTTTTCCGGTAAAAAGAACAACTTTTTTACCTTTTAATTTATATTTTCTATTGATAATTTTTACTTTTTTCTCTAATGGGAAATTCTCAAGATAAATACCGCCCGGAATAATTCTTGTTTTATGAGAAAAGTCTTTACCAAAAATATCTAAGAGCCATCTTTTTGTGTCTCCGCTTACCGCTATTATTTTTTTTGCTCTTTTTAAAGCGTCTTGTGAAAAAGGTATAAAAGTCTTATTTTGAGAAGCAGTTAAAACTCCTGTTCCATGAGCAGTAACAATAAAATTAATATTATATAAAGGTTTTATAAAATTTGCTATCCACAAAAGTAAAGAAATGTGTTGGACATGAATAAGGTCTGGTTTGAAATCATCTACTGCGTTTATTACATTTCTTAAGAAATAATTAAAAACCTGGGATATTTCTTTAGGGGTTAGGTCTTTGTAGAGTTTACAAACAGGCCAATCAGGATGGCCGGTAGAGGCGACTGGAAAAGGTAATTCTAAAGGATAAATTTTTATCCCGGGAGAAAGTTTTCTTTTGCTTTCCGGGCAAACTATGGCTGTTTTTATGTGTTTGTATTTATCCACTGCTAAAGCCAACTCTCTTGTATAAGTTCCAGAGCCGCTTCCCCACAAAGGATAACACAGGAGAAATAAGACCTTATTTACTTTTGGTTTTCGAGGCATTTTTTTCTAAAATTTTGTAATATAATTTTTCGTATTTATCCACCATTCTTTCTTTGGTGAATTTTTTCTCTACCCATAATCTGCAATCTTTTCTCTTTATCTCTCCTATTTTTTTCAAAGCATTTATTGCCTGGGGGATATTTTTAACTATAAAACCGGTTTTTTTATCTTTTACCACCTCCCTTGCCGAACCTCTATCAAAAACAATCACCGGGGTTCCGCAAGCCATAGCTTCGGGCATTACTAAACCAAAGGGTTCCTTCCAGGTAATAGGATTTAATAGAGCTATTGCCCCTTTTAAAAAATTTGATTTTGCTTGGCATCCTCCTATTTCCCCGATATAAATAACTTTTTTTCCATCAATAAAAGGTTTTATTTTTTTTTCATAAAATTCTACATCAGGAGGATAATTTTTATCAATTTTAGCCGCTATCTTTAAAGGCAGTCCTACTTTTTTTGCTATTTTTATGGCTTCTAAAATTCCTTTTTTAGGAGTAATTCTACCCATCCAAGCCAGATAATTATCAGGTTTATCATTAAATTGAAATTTTTTAACATCTATCCCATTATAGACAGTAGCAATGAAATTTAATTTTAGGTTCTTAATTTTTCTTTGAGAATTGCTTATTGAGACAAAAAGAGAGTTTTTAAATTTTTCCAGAAGTTTATATTTAGCTGTGTTTTTGGGAATACTATTAAAATCGCCGTGATAGGTAGTAATAACTTTTGTTTTTGTTAAACCAGAGAAGCAAAGTCCCCAATAGTGAAAGTGATTGTGGATAATATCAAAATTTTTTGCTTTTTTAAAACATGAAAAGGCATGCAATAGAGGTCTGTATGGTTCTTGCCAGGAAGTTTCTTGCCAGTATAGGGCTTTAGGGAAGACAGAAACTAATTTTGCCTTAGTTTTAGAGTCGCCGGAGGCGAACAGGGTAACATTATGTCCTCTTTTAACCAATTCCTCGGTAAGATAAGAGGCAATTAATTCTGTACCTCCGTATTTTTTGGGAGGAACTGCCAGCCAAGGGGGAACTAATTGGGCAATTTTAAGTTTTTTCATCCTAATCTCTAAAAGGAATCCCGTTGCTTAAACGGGACAATAGGTTCAATATTTCATTTTATTCCTTTAATATCCAATGTCAAGTAGGGGTGTTGCAAATCTGTTAGAATTGATTTTATTGAAAATTTATGGTATCATAATTTTTATGTTAAGCTCTCCAATTGAGGAAATTAAAAATCGTTTAGATATTGTAGAAGTTGTTGGCAGTTATATTAAACTCCAGAAGGCAGGAGCAAATTACAGGGCTCTTTGTCCTTTTCATAGCGAGAAAAAGCCCTCTTTTTTTGTTTCTCCGGCCCGCCAAATCTGGCATTGTTTTGGGGCCTGTGGAACCGGGGGTGACATATTTAAATTTGTGATGCAGATTGAAGGAGTTGAATTTGGTGATGCCTTGCGAATTTTAGCCCAGAAAGCCGGAGTTGAGTTGAAAAGAGAAGACCCAAAATTAAAAACCGAAAGACAGCGACTTTATGAAGTTTGCGAATTAGCTTGTTGCTTTTTTGAAAAACAACTTGAACAGAGTTCAATGGGCAAACAAGCAAAAAAGTATCTTTTATCCCGAGGAATAAAAGAGGAGAGCATTAAAAAATGGCGTTTAGGTTATGCTCCAGATATCTGGCAGGGTCTATCTGATTTTTTAGTTGGCCAAGGTTATAAACGAGAAGAAATAATGAAAGCTGGTTTGGTTTTGAAATCTGAAAAGACGGGAAACTATTATGATAGATTTCGGGGGAGGATTATTTTTCCTATTTTTAATTTAAGCTCTCAAACAGTTGGATTCGGGGGCAGGATTTTTAAACAGATTCAAAGGCCTGACGGTCAAGAAGAAGCAAAATATATTAATATTCCAAATACACTACTCTATGATAAAAGCCGTATTTTATACGGTTTAAATAAAGCCGGAATGGGAACTAGGAAGAGGAATAACTGTATTTTGGTAGAAGGATATGTTGATGCCATTATGTCGAGCCAGGCGGGTTTTGAAAATGTAGTAGCTACTTCTGGCACCGCCTTAACAAATTTCCAATTAAAGAACCTTAAACGTTATTCAGATAATCTTTTGACTGCTTTTGATATGGATATTGCTGGAAATTCGGCGACAAAAAGAGGAATTGATTTAGCTCAATCCTTAGGTTTTAATATAAGGGTGGTTACAATGCCCAAAGGTTCTGACCCGGCAGATATTGTTTTCCAGAACCCTAAAGATTGGGAAAATTTAGTTCAAAAGGCAAAATCAATTCATGATTTTTATTTTGAAAACACCTTGTCTAAATTTGATAAAGATACCTTGGAAGGGAAAAAGGAAATCTCAAGAGTTTTATTAGCAGTTATTAAAAAAATTCCCAATAGGATTGAAAAGAGTTTTTGGATTCAGGATTTAGCTAAAGTTCTGGAGGTGAAAGAAGAAGATGTATTAGAAGAGTTTCAGAAAACAACTTTGCATCCTGCCATAGCAGAGGGCTTAGAAGACAATAAAGAGACAGATAAGAAAATAATCCCCTTGCCGCGGAAAACAAGGAAGGAACTTTTAGAGGAGCAGTTAATTATTTTAGTTATTAAGTCCCCTAACAGTTTTGATTTAATTGGCAAAGAAGATTTTAAACTTTTTTCTCCTCAAACTTCTCAAATTCTTGCCTATTTCAAAAAAGAAGGTTTACCTGCTGCTTCTCAAAAAGAAGCAGAGAAAGTAAATTTAACAAAAAGCATTCCAACCGAATTAAATGATTTGATAAACTATCTTTTATTGAAAGTTGAAGCTGAATCTTTCCTTGATAAGGATTTAGGGGGTAGGGGAATTGAATTAAATCTCGATAAGAAAGAGGAATTTAAGAATTGTTTAAGAGAATTTAAGGTTTTGTTGGTTAGAGATAAGTTGGGTGAGATTTCTAAAGAAATTAAAAAAGCAGAGGAAGAAAAAGATTTTAATAAAGTCCAAAATTTGATTCAGAAATTTAATTCTTATGCCAAATCCCGAAGGGATTTGGAACTTGCCTAATTATGACCAAGAAAAAGAAAACCCGTGTCTTTCATAAGAAAAGGCAGGCAACTAAGAAAAAAAAGAAAAAAGCATTAAAAAAAAGGATAGTTTCCAAGAGAAGAAAGCCTGCCTCGATTCGGAATAGAAGCAGGAAAGTTATAAAAAGAAAAGTAGTAATAAAGAAGAAAAAAAAGGAAAGAATTTCCCGACTTTTTCCGGCCGAGAAAGTCGAAGAATTAATTCGGAAAGGAAAACTGCGGGAATTTGTTACTATTTCGGAAATTTTGTATTTCTTCCCAAAGATAGAAAAAAATATTTCAGGATTAGAAAACCTTTGTGAAAAATTAGAAAAAGAAGGGATTGAGGTTAAAGACACTAAAGAGGGTTTCCTTGTTGAGGAAGCTAAAGAAAAGAAAGGGAGAGTCAAAGAAGTCGCCAAATTAAAAATAGACCCTATTCAAATTTATTTAAAAGAAATTGGTAAAGTAGCGTTTTTAACTGCTGAAGAAGAAAAAGAATTAGCTCGTAAAATTGAAAAAGGAGATGAAGAAGCTAGGAAAAAATTGGCTCGGGCTAATTTAAGATTAGTGGTTTCTATTGCTAAAAGATACATTGGTAAATCCCCGAATTTAACCTTGCTTGATTTAATCCAAGAGGGAAATTTGGGTCTTTTTCGGGCAGTAGAAAAATTTGATTGGAGAAGAGGTTATAAATTTTCAACTTATGCTACCTGGTGGATACGACAGGCAATTACCCGAGCTTTAGCTGACCAAGCCAGAACAATAAGAATTCCAGTCCATATGGTTGAAACCATTTCAAAATATACTCGAGTTAGACGCCATCTTTTACAGGATTTAGGGAGAGAGCCTCTTGCAGAGGAAATTGCAGCTGAGATGGGAATTGATGTTGCTAAGGTTCGTCATATTAAAAAAATTTCTCAAGAAACCATTTCTTTAGAGACTCCGGTAGGAGATGATAAAGGGGATAGCGTTTTGGCTGAATTTATTAAAGATGAGAAAATACTTCCTTCTTCTGTTCAGGCAGGTAGAACCCTGCTTCGAGAAAGATTGCAAGAAATTTTAGTTGATTTAAATCCCCGTGAGCAGAAGATTTTATCAATGAGATTTGGGTTGAAGGATGGAATTACTCATACCTTAGAAGAAGTAGGCCAGGTATTCGGCGTGACCCGGGAAAGAATTCGCCAAATAGAAGCAAAATCTTTAGAAAAAATTAGAGTCCACGAGAAACTAAAGAAACTAAAGGGTTATTAGACCTCTTGCGCAATAATCCTTTCTACTGCAATCTGAATATTTTGGCTGCAAATTACTCAGGGCTCGTCGGTGTATATTATCATATACACCTCCTCGCCCTTCATAACTTTCGCTCAAAATCTTCAAATTTCGTTACGAAAAATTATCTCGCAAGAGGTCTATTGATTTTTACCTTG
>CAYMJA010000013.1:0-11670 GCA_964391095.1 uncultured Candidatus Saccharibacteria bacterium | reverse complement strand
AGCTCATCTTAAAAGTTCAGAGGAGGTCGAGGTTACCTTAGATAGAATTTTTCAGGAAGTAATTAGAGCGGGTAATATTATTTTGGTAATTGATGAATTCCATAATTATATCGGTCAAATAGCAAGGCCGGGAGTAATAGATATTTCTGGAATTATTGCTTCTTATTTACGGCTTTCTCAATTTCAGATTATAGCTATAACTACTTACGAGGGCCTTCACCGATATATTGAAAAAAATCGTTCCATTTTGTCTCTTTTTAAGAAAGTAGAGGTTTCGGAAATTTCTCAAAGAGAGACCCTGGTGCTTTTAGAATATTTGACATTTTTTCTTGAGCAAAAGCACAAAATCTTTGTTTCTTATCCTGCCCTCCGTGAAATAGTTTCTCTGACCGACCGCTATTTCGCCTCCTTCGCTTTTCCAGAAAAAGCTATAGATATTTTAGATGAGGTGGCAGTTTATACTGCGAATTCAACCAAAGACAGAATAGTTTTGCCAAAACATGTGGCTATCATTATTACCGAAAAAACCGAGATACCGGTGGGAGAAATAGCAACAAAAGAGAAAGAAATTTTGCTTAATTTAGAAGAATTAATCCATCAGAGAATTATTAACCAAGACAAGGCGGTAAAAGAAGTTTCAACTGCTTTAAGAAGAGCCAGGTCTGAGATTACTATTAGGAAGGGTCCAATAGGCGCTTTTTTATTTTTAGGGCCTACCGGGGTTGGTAAAACCGAGACCTCGAAAGCCCTGGCAGAAACTTATTTTGGCTCAGAAGACCGGATGATAAGATTAGATATGTCGGAGTTTCAAGAGATAAAGGATATTTCAAGGTTGATTGGCTCTCCGACGGAAATAGGGCTTTTGACTACCCCGGTCAGAGAGAATCCTTTTTCTTTAATTCTTTTAGACGAACTTGAAAAAGCTAATACTAATGTTTTGAATTTATTTTTACAGGTTTTAGATGAAGGACATTTAACAGATGGTCTGGGAAGGAAAATTGATTTTAAAAATACGCTGATTATTGCTACCAGCAATGCCGGCTATAAAATAATTTTAACTGCCTTAAAAGAAAAGACAGAGTGGAAAGAAGTAAAGCAAAAACTTCTTGATTATCTTTTTGAGAAAGGGATATTTCGACCGGAGTTTATTAATCGCTTTGATGCAGTTGTCATTTTCAACCCCTTAACTAAAAAGAATCTTTTAGGTATTGCTCAACTTATCTTAAATAAGTTAAAGAAAAACCTTAAAGAAAAAGGCATTGAATTTATAATTACCCAACCTCTTAAAGAAAAAATAGTTGAATTAAGTTATAATCCGGTTTTTGGGGCAAGAGAAATGAAACGGGTAGTTCAAGATAAAGTAGAAAATATTTTGGCTTCTGCTTTGCTCTCCGGCGAATTAAAAAGAGGGCAAAGAGTAGAAATTGATTCAAAAGATTTTGAGTTAGTCATTAATCCGGGACAATAGAGATAAAGGTCGAATAAAAATCAACTAAAATAATAAAACAATCAAATAATAATATGGATGAGATACAAACACCAATTAAAAGTCCCGATGTAATTTCTGATCAGCCGGTTATTCCAACAACTCCTGCTAAAAGTCCTTTAGGGCTTATTGTAAAAATTGTTGTTGGAGTACTTGTGGTGGCAGTGGTTGGAATAGGAGTTGTTCTGGCTACCCGAGTTTGGAATCCGGTTTGGAATCCCTTTAAGTCAAGTTCGGAAAAAGTGATAGAAAGAATGTTTGTTAAAATGGGTGAGATAAAAACAGCCCATTCTGAAATGGATGTAAATGTGGAATTTACAGGCGAGGAAACAGGAGTAGTGTCTGTGGTATTTAGCGGTGATTCAGACAATACAGAGCCGGAAAACCCTAAGTCAACTGCAGATTTTGATATTAGTATAGCAGGGGAGGGGATGCAATTTTCTTTAGCCGGGAAATTGAAAACAGTAGAAAAGGTTTCTTATCTGAAAATGACCACTCTTCCAGCTTTGCCTATGTTGGCAATGTTGGGTATTGATTTAAGTACAATCAAGGACCAGTGGATTAAATTTGACCAAGAGAGTTTGTTGAAAACTATGACGGGAGGAACCTATATGCCAGGAATGGAGAAAATAATGCAAGAACAAAAAGAAAAGCAGGAAGAAATAATAAAGCAATTAGAAGTCCTATTTAAAAGCACGAGATTTTATTGTCTAAAAAAAGAATTGCCAGATGAAAAAATTGATGGAAGGAAAATGCATCACTACCTGCTTGCCTTAGATAAAGAAGAGATAAAGCAAGTAGGTCCGGAATTATATGAAATTTTAAGCAGTTATTCTCTGGACGCCTATGATACAAGTTTTAATAAAGAGGAATTTGAGAAATCTATTGACGAACTTTTTGATAAAGTTGGAGAAATAACATTTGAAATTTGGATTGGTAAAAAAGATAATCTTCTTTATAGAATAAAAATAGAAAAGGAAATAGATACGAGTAAAACCGAAGAAGGGACCCAAGGGAAAGTAACTATTAGATTTAATCTGGAATTGTCTAATTTTGATAAGCCGGTAACAATTGAAACGCCGGAAAACTTTGTAGAAATGAAAGATATAATGCAGCCCTTGATGCAGCTTTTTCTTCCCCAGACGCCCGGAATTTACCCCGGGACCTACCCCCAGGCGCCAGGAGGGTATCCTTCTGGACAGCCATTTATGCAAGGAAACAGTTCCTTGTTTCAGGCCTCGCTTTTTGGAATTCTTTCTAATTTGTTAAGGTAAGAAAGAGGAGATTAGAGCTAACAAAAATCAGCCCATTTGGGCTGATTTTTGTTAATCTTTGTCTGTGGATTTCCTGTGGATAAAAACGGGTTGACTCAACCCTATAAAGTGGAGTATAAATAAAGCATAGTGGGTAGTTGTGGAAAACTATGGGGAAAACTATGCGAAAATGTGGATAACTTAAGCGAACTTATATGTTTATTGGAGAATACAAACATACAATTGATACAAAGAAACGTTTAGCTCTTCCTTCTAAATTTCGGAGAGAGTTGGAAAAAAGGGCAGTAGTCACTAGAGGCATTGATAAGTGTCTGGTGGTTTATCCATTAAAGGAATGGGCAAAGTTAGCTAAGAAACTTGAAAGTTTACCTAATTCCCAAACCGACGCCAGAGGGTTTGTCAGAATTATGCTCTCGGGAGCAGTTGATGTAAGGTTTGATAAATTGGGTAGGATTCTAATCCCCGATTATTTAAAAGGATATGCTTCTTTAAAAAAAAATGTGGCTATTTTAGGTCTTTCTAATAAAATTGAAATTTGGGATGAGAAAAAATGGCAGACCTTTAAAAAGAAAACTGAAGTTGCAGTAGGGGATATAGCCGAGCGGCTAAAAGAATTGGGGGTATAGAAAATTATAAATTAAAATGCATGTTGCGGTATTACAAAAAGAAGTTATTAAATATCTAGACCCAGGGCCGAATGAAAATTTTGTTGATGCTACGATCGGTGAAGGGGGACATACATCCGTTATCCTTGAAAAAAATAAGCCGAAAGGGAAAGTATTGGGAATAGAATGGGATTCTGAAATTATAAAAAGAATTGAGTTGCAAGAGAGAGTAGTTTTAGTTAACGATTCCTATGTTAATTTAAAAAAAATCGTTGAAAGGTGCAATTTTAGACCAGTGTACGGAATTTTATTCGACCTCGGAATGTCAAGTTGGCATTTAGAAGAGTCGGGTAGGGGATTCACATTTTTAAGGGATGAACCATTAGATATGCGGTACAACTCTTTAACGGGATTGACAGCAGCTGAAATTGTTAATACCTGGCCCGAGTTAAAGATTGAAAAAATTTTGAAAGAATATGGAGAAGAGAAATTTGCCAAAAGGATTGCTAGAGAGATTGTTAAAGAGAGCAAAGTAAAGCCGATTAAAACAACTTTTGGATTAGTAGAAGTCATCAAAAAAGCAGTTCCCGCCCGATACTTCCATCAAAAAATTCATTTTGCAACCCGAACTTTTCAAGCCCTGAGAATTACAGTCAATGACGAATTGAATAATCTAAAAAAGGGTTTGTCACAGGCAGTAGAAGTTTTAGCAACCGGAGGAAGAATTGTGGTAATTTCCTTTCATTCTTTAGAAGATAGAATTGTCAAAAATTTTTTCAGAGAATTATCTCCTGAAAAATTGGAAATTTTGACTAAAAAACCAATAACACCAAGCGAAGAAGAGATTAAAATTAATCCGCGCTCACGTAGTGCAAAGTTACGAGCGGCCATAAAATTATGAATCACACCCTAATCTTAAATCCTCCATTTATCCTTAAAGGCAATTTATCTTTGAAATGGAGAATTGGTTTAAAGGTATTTTGGGTTTTAAGCGTTTTATTAATAGTTACTCTTTTGGTTTTTTATATTTTTCAGGTTAATAGAGGGGTTTCAGAAAGATATTCAATACAAAAATATGAAAATAGATTAATTGAACTTTCAAAGGAGAATCAAAATTTAGAAATTAGTTCAGTTCAAGTAATTTCTTTAGATAATATTCTAAGTTTATTAGAAAATTCTGGTTTTGAAAAAACAGACAAAGTTTATTACATCAAAGTTCCGGATACCCAGGTTGTTACAAAATGAAAAAGTGGCGAGTTAATCTCATCTTTATTTTAATTATTTTGTTCGGAGCGGCTATTATCGGTCGCTTAATTTATATTCAAGTTATTCGGCATGATTTTTATAAGGCCTTAGCTCAGGGCCAGCAGAAGATATTTAAACCTCTGATAGGGAAGCGAGGAGAAATTTTTTTTAGCGGGGGACAAATTTTGGCTGTCAACATAACAGGAAAATATCTATTTGTTTCTCCCCAAAACATTGAAGAAAAGGAAGGAACCGCTAAAAAGCTTTCCCAGGTTCTTGAATTAGAGAAAGGAGTAATTTTGGAGAAACTTGAGAAAGATAGCTTATTTGAGCAAATAAAAGTTGATTTAACAAAAGAAAAAGAAAATGCCTTAGAAAAAATAAATTTAGCTGGTGTTTATTTAGGTCAAACTTCTTTCAGAAAATATCCCCAGGGCTCAATGGCTTCTCAGGTCGTTGGTTTTTTAGGCGGTGAAGGAAAAGGACAATACGGAATAGAAGGATATTATGATGATATTTTACAAGGGAAAGAGAAATTTCAGGAAAAAGGTTCAATAGGACATTTTCTTTCTGAGAAATCCATTAAGGGTTCTGATATTTTTTTAACTCTTGACTATAATATTCAATTTACAGCTGAGAAATTATTAGAAAAAGCAAAAGAAAATTGGGATATTGAAGGGGGTCAAATTATAGTTTTAGAGCCTAATTCGGGAAAAATTTTAGCCTTGGCGAATTTCCCTAATTTTGATCCTAATCATTATTCAGAAGTTGACGATTTTCAAATTTTTCAGAATTCGGTAGTCCAAAAAATCTTTGAACCGGGTTCTGTTTTTAAGGCAATCACTATGGCAGCTGCTCTGGATCAAGAGAGTGTAACACCCCAAACCACTTACATTGATAGAGGAAAATTAGAAATAGGGGGTTGGCCTATTTATAATTATGGTGAACGCGTATTTGGAGAACAAACTATGACTGAGGTTTTAGAGAAATCAATTAACACCGGAGCTGTATTTACTGAAAAGCAGTTAGGTCATGAACTTTTTTTAGAATATATGAAACGATTTGGTTTCTTTGAACTGACCGAAGTTGATCTACAGGGAGAAGAATTTTCCGAGAATAAAGAATTTAAAAAAGGCTATGAAATAAATTTTGCTACCGCCTCCTTTGGCCAGGGAATTGAGATGACGCCTATCCAATTAGCCAGGGCTTTTTGTGTAGTTGCAAACGGAGGAAAATTAGTTAAGCCCTATATAGTTGAAAAAGTTTTTGAAGATGGTAGAGTAATTGAAACCCAACCCCAGATATCTTCGGACCGAATTATTTCTCAGAAAAGCGCTTCCCAATTAGCAGCAATGTTGGTTAGTGTAGTAGAAAGCGGACCTTATACAAAAAGAGCTAGAATTCCTGGTTATTATATTGCAGGAAAAACCGGAACATCCCAGGTTTCCTGGTCAGCTCTTGATATAGATAAGCAGGGTTATTCAAATAAAACCTGGCAGAGTTTTATTGGTTTTGCCCCGGCTTTTAGTCCTAAATTTCTAATTTTAGTAAAACTTGATAATCCAACAACAAAAGTAGCCGAATACTCGGCAGTGCCGATATTTCAAGAACTTGCTAAATATATCATTGATTATATAGAAATACCGCCGGACCACGAATAATTATAGAGATAGTAAGATATCTATAATAATTACTATGAATTTTTTCAAAAAACTTTTATTTTTACTCAAAAGGCCCTGTGTTATCCTTGTCACTGGTAAAGGTTGTTCTTGCGCTTCAGAAGCAGTTTTTCAAGTATTGAGACCCTGTTTCAAGGTAAGAAAAATTTCTAATAATGGATTACCTTTAATTAAAGATAAAAACGAAATTTTGATTTTCCAGGATGAATTGATAAACAGTGAGGCCAATAAAGATATAGAAAAATTTATTTTTCTATTGAGGAAATCCCGATTACCAATTTTAATAGTTACTCATATCGGTGAGATTCCAGCAGATAAAAATTTTTTTGCCGGAGAGCGAGAAAAAACCTCTTTAATACGCAAGATAGCCGGGATTTTACCGGACAATGGTTTTTTAATTTTGAATTTTGATGACGAAACTGTTCGAGAGATTAAGAAAGAATCTTCTACCCCTTCTTTAACTTATGGTTTTCAGAAAGGAGCAGATTTTCAAGCCACAGATATTAATCTTAATTTAAGCGGAACAAATTTTAAAATGAATTACCAGGACAATATTATTCCTTTTTGGTTAAACAAGCTTTTCGGAAGAGAGTTGATATATAGTGCTTTGGCAGGAATTTGTGTAGGGATAGTTAAGAAAATAAACTTAGTCAAGATATCTCAGGACTTAAAATTCTATAAATCTCTGCCCGGCAAAATGAGACTAATTGAGGGAGTAAAAAATTCCTTAATTCTTGATGACAGCAAGAATGCTACTGCTCTTTCAATGATTGAGGCCTTAGAGATTTTAGGACAACTTGAAACAAAAGGGCCTGCCCGCAATGCTTCGCCTAACGTTGCAGGCGGGAGAAAAATTGCTGTTTTAGGAGATGTCTTGGGAATTGGACAGTATACAATTGAAGTCCATGAAACAATTGGAGAAAAAGTAGCTCAAAATAGTGATTTGCTTTTTACAATTGGGCTAAGGGCTCATTTTATTGCTCAGAGTGCCAGGAATAAAGGAATGAGAGAAGAAAATATTTTTAGATTTAATACAGCCGAGGAAGGTAAAATTCAACTTCAAAAAGAAATAAAACAGAATGATTTAATTCTAATTGATGGGTCTTCTGAAATGAAAATGGAAGAAATAGTAAAAGAGATTAAAAAATAGTAGAATAAAATTACCACCAATGCCGCCTTCGTCTAGTGGTTTAGGACACCGGACTCTCATTCCGGCAACACCGGTTCAAATCCGGTAGGCGGCGCAAATAGACATTATAAAAAAGAGCATAATAGTATAAAGTCAATAGGAATTATAAGAAAATGATGGAGCGTAATGCAATATGAAACAAGCAATTAAGAAATTTTTCAATAAAGGAATTTCTACCCCAATAGCAGTTATCATTATTATTCTTTGTGCTGTTTTAGTTGGTGGGATTGTTGTTTGGCAGTATTTTGGGATGCCGAAAGTGGAAATATCGCGGGTGACGATATTAGAGGAGAAAGAAGAGAAAACCATAAGACAAAATTATACAAACTTATTTTTTGCTAGACAGGATAAGGGTATTGAGGAAAATCTTTTTCGCCTGGCCGCAGTTTTATATGATACAGAGAATCGTGAAGTTATAAAAAGCATAAGCATTGAGCTTATCTCAAATGAAGGTGAACTTGCTCCATCGTCATATACTGCTTGGGGCCATAATAACTCTGTTCAGTATAACCCAAATACAAAATCAGTTATCTTTATGACAGAGAGCCTTATGGGTTATGAGGGTTGTTATGGTACTTGTGATTGCCGTTTCCATTTAATCAATTTAGAAGATAAGAAGATACAAGAACTAATTTATAAAACAGATAATTTAATAGGCCATTGGGTTGTTAATCCAAATAGAAATAGTATTATCCTTGCTTCTTATCCTTATAAGGATTATGAAATAAATAGTCAAAATTTATTTGAGATTGATTTGCAAAACAAGGAAATAAGAAAAATTGCAACAGTGCCTTGGAAGAAACATCATTTACCTGCTGAATTAAAAATTTCAAAAGACGGTAAATATATCTATCAAGCAATCAAAGAATCAATAGATGGTAGATGGACAAACGAGATTTTATTGCTTAATAAAATAAATATTACAACAGGAGAGATTTTCACACAAGAAATATATCGAGGGCAGGCTATTGAATTTGAAACCACAAATCTCTCACCCGATGAGACAAAATTCGCTTTTTATGCAGACACACAACTTTCCAGCAAAAGAAAATTGTTTATTAAAGATTTCCAAAACGATTTAGTTTTCCAGATACCCCATACACAAGAGATATCCAATCTTAATTTATATTGGTCTGGCGATAGTGATAAACTACTTTATATTTCTGGCACTCGCAACTATTATGATTTTGATACAAATAAGAGCGTTGAACTCCCTATCGGAACTTTTCCATTAGTCTGGGCAGCATCAGAAAATTTTATAGCTTTTTGTGATAGCCATCGTTTGGGAATATATAACGTAAATAGCGGTGAAATATTTTTCCCAGAAGAGGATATTTTTAAAGAAAGTTGTTCTTATGGCGGTGGGGCTTTTTGGTTTTGAGGATAAACTAGATAGTTTTTGAATGCTTTCCACTTTTAGGTTTTTGGAGTAAATTGCGGTAATTTCTAAACTCAATAAAAGGTCGTAAATATAAACAAAATAAGTTATAAGTCATATGATTTTTACTTTATTTTTATTATTGGCTTTAGCCACAATATTATTTTTTATTGCCCAGAAGTTTCAAAATCCCACTAAGTTGATTATAAGAATTATTGCTTTTTTATTGATTGCATTGGTCATAGTTCTTTATTTAGATATGGCTAATATGATACCAATAGGCATAATTTAATGCTTTTCCAATGTAGCTCCAGATGGTTTTTGGGTTAGTTATAAAAATAACCAGCGCGAGTTCATTAATTATCAAAATATTAATTCTATTCATTATAGATTTTATCCTTATGGTCAGATGTTTTCTCATCTTCTAAGTTCTTTATTTTAGTAAATAAATAAAGTGGTATAATATAAAAAAGATTTTGTGAAATTTTTCCCCAAAATTTTTCGGGTAGGATAAGAAACAGTATCGAAACTAAAAACATGCAATATCCATATTTGATATTTATAGAAGTTATCACAGTTATAGTAACGCTATTTATAGGAATAATAATCTTTTGTTTTTTGGTAAGGCTATTTAACAAGGCAGCTAAGTTCTCAATGATACTAAAAGGTATTGTATTGTATGAGTTAAGCAGTTTTATTCTTTATTTAATATATCTCCCTCCCCTTTTATGTAGAATTTTTAACAATTATGAATTGAAGTTGAAAATTTTAGACCTACTACTTTTTAGCAATATTTTATTTTTTACTTTCTATTTTATAATGAAGAAAATGGTTTTAATTAGTTGGAAAAAATCTTTGATTATATTTTTTATAGTCATTTTCGTATTATTTCCAACTTTAAGTTTTTGTCGAACAACAATCCTACTGAAAATTACGACTTTACCGGTCTTTTCGAGAGAGATTTCACAGATGGTAAATCAATTAGAAGAACATGGATTTGCTTATCAACCTTTACCCCTAAAGATAATTGGAAAAATCGAAAGTAGTATGCTTTCTTGGCCAAGTGAATATATAAGGGAAATTGTATTCGAACTATTTTTATTATAGTGCATAAAAAGTACAAGGTAGCAGGCGGCGCAAATGAAAGACATTATAAAAGAGAGATTTTAATAAATCTCTTTTTTTGTTAGAATATAAGTACGTACTAAACATGATAGGACATACTCAATGGCACAATTTTTCTTGGGGGAAAGTTATAGAAAAACTTGGTTCAGATTCAGGAGAAGGTTTATCTGAGAGAGAAATAAAACTTCGTCAAAAAAAATTTGGCAAGAACTTGCTTCCCGAAGAAAAACCCTTACCCAAATTAAAGATATTTTTGGAGCAGTTCAAAAGCCCTTTAATTTATATTTTGGTTATAGCCGGAATTGTAGTTTTGTTATTTAGAGAATTTACAGACGCCATAGTTATTTTTGGCGCTGTTTTTTTAAATGTTATTGTAGGGTTTTTTCAAGAAAATAAAGCCTGCAATGCTTTAAGAAAACTAAAAGTAGTGGTTAAGATTAAAGCCCAGGTAATAAGACAAGGGAATCCTAAAATTATAGATTCTGAAGAATTAGTTCCCGGTGATATTTTTATTTTGAGTCCCGGAGATAAAGTGCCAGCTGATGGGAGAATTATTGAAAGTTATAATTTAAAAATTAATGAAATGGTTTTAACCGGCGAGTGGCTGCCGGCTAAGAAAATAACAGAAATTCTTCCAGAGAAAACACCTTTGGCAGATAGAGATAATATGGTTTATATGGGCACAGTGGTAGAAGACGGGAAAGCGAAGGTTGTAGCCACTTCAACCGCTCTGGAAACTGAAATAGGAAAGGTGGCTCAGATGGTAAAAGAAACTAAAGAAGAAAAAACTCCTTTACAGAAAAAATTAGCTCGCTTCGCGAAGATAATAGGGATAATAATTGGAGTAATATGTATTGGAATTTTTATTGAGGGAATGATAACCTTGACCGACCTCGAACCCATAGAAAGATTTAAAACGATGTTTGAAACCGCCGTGGCAGTAGCTGTGGCTGCTATTCCCGAGGGCTTGCCAGTAGCAATGACCGTCATTTTGGCTTTGGGAATGCAGAGAATTTTAAAGAAAAAAGGATTAGTAAGAAAACTTTCGGCAGCCGAGACCTTAGGGAGTACAAGTATTATTGCAACCGATAAGACCAAAACTTTAACTGAGGGAAAAATGAAAGTGTCTAAATTATTGACCGGAGAGGAACTTGTGGGCGGTAAAAAGGGTGACCATTTATTAGCCCTGAAAATTGCCACTTTAGCAAATGAGGCATTTATTGAAAATCCCGAGGAAGCTGTGCAAAAATGGATTGTTCGAGGAGATCCTACAAGCAGGGCATTGCTTTTAGCTGGAATGGAGGCAGGAATTAATAAAAAAGAATTGGAAAAAGAAATGCCAAAAATTGCTGAAATGCCTTTTAACAGCATTAATAAATATTTAGCCAAAGCCTTTGAGATAAATAACAAAGAGGATGTTCTTTATGTTTCAGGCGCTCCAGAGAAATTATTAGAAATGTCGAGGTATTTAAAAATTGGTGATAAAAAGAAACCCTTAACCCCCCAAATTTTAGATGAAATAGAAACCCGATTGGAAGATTTAACTGGAAAGGGACTAAGAGTAGTAGCAGTAGCTTATAAAAAAATTGAAAACCTGAAGGATTTATTTGATAATTTAGTTTTCGTTGGATTGATAGCTCTAAAAGACCCGATTAGGAAAGAGGTAAAAAAAGCAATAAAAATCTGTCA
>CAYMJA010000012.1:0-15166 GCA_964391095.1 uncultured Candidatus Saccharibacteria bacterium | reverse complement strand
AAAAGGATGTGGCAGAAATGAAAATAGATATAGGGGTTAATAAAACCAATATTCTGGTTGGTTTTAAAGAGGTCAAGGAGGAACTGTCTATAGTTAAGGCAAAAATTGGTGAAACTTACAATGCCATTGATGGGTTTATTAAGATAGTTACAAAACTTGAAGATGAATTTACAATAATGAAAGAAGACCTCAAGAGAGTTAAAGGAGTTATTAAAGAAAAACTCGGAATTGACCTTTTTTAGTAAAGATCGGGTGACACAGTAAGCTGTAGAAGGCAACTTTCTACAGTTTTTTATTTAAGGTATAATTACAAGTGAGGAAAAAAAGAAGAATTTATTCTTCTTTTTTAACCGAACGTCGTAATTATGCGGCGAAGCCGCAATAATAATAAAAAAATATGAACAATGAGAAAAAAGCATGGGTTATGGCGGTTGATATGGGATATGGCCACCAGAGGACTGCTTATCCCTTAAAAAAATTTGCCTTTGAAGGAAAAATTATTAATGCTAACAGTTATCAAGGAATTCTTGAAACAGATAAGAAAATTTGGGAATCATCCAGAAAATTTTACGAATTCATTTCAAGGTTTAAAAGGACCCCTTTAATCGGCAGTGTGATTTTTTCTATTTATGATAAATTTCAAAAAATTCCTACTTTTTATCCTCAAAGAGATTTATCCAGACCCACTTTTGCTTTAGAAAAAATGTTTTCTTTAATCAGAAAAGGATGGGGGAGGGATTTGATTTTAAAACTAAAGGAGAAACCGTGGCCTTTAATTACGACTTTTTTCATTCCGGCCTTTATGGCTGAAGTTTTTAATTATCCAGGGGAGATTTTTTGTGTTATTTGCGATGCTGATATTGCCAGAAGCTGGGTTTCTTTAAAACCCTCGGAAAGCAAAATCAAGTATTTCGCTCCTAATTCCTGGGTAGTTGAAAGGTTAAAACTTTATGGAGTAAGAAAAGAAAATATTTTCTTGACCGGCTTTCCTTTGCCTTTAGAAAATATTGGGACAGAGAAGGAGGAAATTTTAAAAAGTGATTTGGGTTACCGAATTTTAAATCTGGATACTACCGGGAAATATCGCCGAAGGTATAAACCTTTGCTTGATAAATATATTGGCTCTTTGCCTGAGAAATCAGACCATCCTTTGACGATAATGTTTTCTATTGGGGGAGCCGGAGTTCAAAAAGAGCTGGCAGTTAAATTTATGAAAAGTTTAGCTGGGAGAATTAAATTAGGAGAGATTAAAATAATTTTATCCGCCGGTATTAGACAAAATGTTAAAGAACATTTTGTTGAGAGCATAAAAAAACTTGGTCTTGAAGAAAATTTAGGTAGAAATGTTGAAATAATTTTTTCTAAAAATATCCAAAATTATTTCAAGGAATTTAATCAAAAATTAAGAAAAACCGATGTTTTGTGGACCAAACCAAGCGAACTTTCTTTTTATACCGGTTTAGGCCTGCCGATTATTATTGCTCCCTCAATAGGTTCTCAGGAAGATTTTAATAGAAAGTGGCTTCTGAGTTTAGGTTCAGGGGTCTTGCAGGAAAATCCGAATTATATAGACCAATGGCTTTTTGATTTTTTGGCCAGCGGCCGGCTTGCCGAGGCGGCAATGCAGGGATTTGTAGAAGTGGAAAATTTAGGAGTTTATAATATTAAAAAAATATGTTCTGGTTAATAGTCATAATTTTAGCTTATTTCCTTTTTGCTGTTGTTGCTTTAGGGGACAAATATCTTTTAACAGGTCCTCCTAATCCTAAAAGTTATTCTTTTTATGTAGGGATTTCAGGAGGGCTGGTTTTGTTTTTGATTCCCTTTGTTGGTTTTTCAATCCCTGGTTTTTATCAGATTCTTCTTTGTTTTTTAACAGGAGCCATCTTTATTTTTGCTATTTTGGGACTTTACGAAGGATTGGAACACTTTGAGGTTTCACGGATGATTCCTGCTATCGGAGCACTTTCACCTTTGTTTATTTTCATTTTAATTTTCTTTTTTTCCGGGGGAGAAGAAATTTTAGGACTTAAAGAAATATTTGCCTTTCTTTTTCTTATTTCTGGAGGGGTTCTGATGACTTGGAGCCCGTCTACTAAGATTTCCTTAAAAAGTCTTCAGGTTTCAATTTTGACTGCTTTTCTTTTTGCTCTTTTCTTTGTTTTAACTAAATATGTTTACATAATACTTCCATTTTGGACTGGTTTTATCTGGATAAGAATTGGAACTTTTCTCACAGCCCTATTTTTTATTTTCTTTAAAGAGATAAGAAAAGAGATTTTTGCCGGGAAATTTACTTTTAACAAAAAGACCGGAACATTTTTTCTTTTGAATCAAGGAGTAGGAGCCGGAGCCTTTATTTTGCAGAATTGGGCTATCGCTCTAGCAGGATTGGTTTATCTTTCTGTTATTAGTGCCCTTCAAGGCGTTCAATATGTTTTTTTGTTTGTTTTTGCTACCTTGCTTTCTTTGAAATTTCCGGGTATCTTAAAAGAAGAAATTTCCAAAAAAGTTCTTTTCCAAAAAATTACAGCAATTTTGCTTATTGGGGCAGGTCTAATAGTTTTAGCATTAAATTAATATGGCAAGGGCTTTAAAAATAATTTTATTGATTTTTGTTTTAATTTTGGCAGTAGGTTTTATTGTTTATAAAATTTCTTGCCAAGACCAGCTGACTGTTAATATTTCAAAAGCGCTTCAAGAAAAAAGAATTGAAGATCCGTCTAAGACCAATAAACAGTGGCTTCATAACCAAAAAAAATTACATCAGTTAACCTCGATAGAAATTAATTCAATTCTAAAAGAGGTTCAACGGCGGTTTCCTGATAAAGATGAAAGACTAAAGGCTTTGTCTATTCTGCGCCTTGATACTCCTTACCAATTCGGTTGTTTGGGTGAAGAATCAGCCAAGGATAAAGATCCTATTTTCAGATTAGATGTAACGGATTGTACTGCGTTTGTACTAACTAATGTAGCTTTGCTTCATTCTCAGAGGTTAGAAGAGGCCGAAGAAATGATGAAATTTTTAAATTATCGGCCGGAGAAGAACTTAAAAACCGGAGAAATAGAATATAAAATAACTTTTGAAAACCGATTACATTTTACCACCGACCGTAACATCTCATCACCTTATTTCCAAGATATTACCGAACAGGTTGCTGGTCCGAGCAGAATAAAAAAGAAGAAAGTAATTTTAAATAAAATTGAGGCAGATGGTAAACGTTTAATAAATATTGATTGGGAAAAAGAAATAGTTATGAAATATATTCCCAATGAATATATTACCAAAGAACTTCTTGTTGAGTTGCCCGAAACTATTGGTATTGCTTTTGTTAAAGAAGGAGACGAAGAAATTGGATTAGATATTAGGCACGAAGGATTATTGTTTGACGGTAGTATTCTTTTTCATGCGAGTTTGACGCAAAAAAAAGTTGTAGCAGTAGATTTTCTTAATTATTATTTTGGCGAAGATGGCAATCCTCGATTTGACGGAGTGATATTATTCGAGATAAAGTAATTATTTAAATCCTCAATGCCTGCGGAGACCAGGCCTCCGCAGAATTATTAGTTTAAGAATGAATTTAAATTTTAAAAAATTTGTTAAAATGATTCTCTGGATTTTATTAATTATTTTTTTAGCTTTTATCGGTTACTTTTTTGTTGGGAAAGTTGAGCCGGCAGAAGAAATTAAATGGGGAATTAATTTTTCCCAAAAGCATTCTGAAACATTAGGTCTAAATTGGCAAGAGAATTATTTAGCTTTACTTGATGATTTAGGGGTGAAAAACCTAAAAATTATCACCCACTGGGATTTAATTGAACAGGAGAAAGGAGAATATAATTTTGAGGATTTAGATTGGCAGATTGAAGAAGCAGATAAAAAAGGAGCTAAGCTCCTTTTGGTAATCGGTATGAAAACCGGCCGCTGGCCAGAATGCCATATTCCGGATTGGGCAAAGAATTTGAAAAAGGAAGAACAGCAAGAAAGAATATTACAGCTAATTGAAAAGATTGTTTTAAGGTATCGAGTCCGCCCAACTTTTTCAGAGAAAAATTTAGGCGGGCAAGCCGAAAGTTCAATTTGGGCTTGGCAGGTGGAGAATGAACCATTTTTTCCTTTTGGAGAGTGTCCCTGGAAAGACAAGAAATTCTTGAAAAGAGAAATCGATTTAGTAAAATCACTTGATTTTCAAAAAAGACCAGTTATTATTTCAGACACCGGAGAGTTATCATTATGGTTTCGGGTGGCCAAAATCGGCGATATAGTCGGAACAACAATGTACAAAAAAGTTTGGTCTCCAGAACTTAACTCCTATTTTTCCCTGCCTTATCCATCAATTTTTTATTGGCGAAAAGCCCAAATTATTAAAAGTTTTTTTGGCAAAAAGGTAATCTGCGTTGAACTTCAGGCAGAACCTTGGGGACCTAAACTTTTATATGATTCTTCATTAGAGGAACAAGAAAAGACAATGAATTTAGGGCGATTTAAAAAAAATATTGAGTTTGCTGAACAAACCGGCTTAGATGAGTTTTACCTCTGGGGAAGCGAATGGTGGTATTGGATGAAAACCAAACAAAATAGACCAGAAATTTGGCAGGAAGCAAAGAAGTTGTTTTAGAAAGCCGTGCAAACTTAATCATCAGGCATTATTTGTCTTAAAAAATCTTGATAAATACAATGTATCTAAGTATTATTATTCCGACTCTTAACGAGGAAAAATATCTTCCTTTACTACTTCAATCTATAAAAAAGCAGGATTTTAAAGATTATGAAATAATTGTTGCTGATGCTGGTTCAACAGACAGAACAATTAAGATTGCTAAGAATTATGGATGCAGAATTATTTCCGGCGGTCTGCCGGCTAAAGGAAGAAACCAAGGTGCAAAAATTGCTAAAGGAGATTTATTTTTGTTTTTAGATGCTGATATAATTTTTCTGGCTCCCGATTTTTTAGGAAAGCTTTTGAAAAAATTCAAAAAGCGAAGTTTAGACATTGCTTCCTTTCCGGTTTCTCCCCAAGGGAAAACGATAGACAGAATAGTTTACAAGATATACAATTCTTGGACAGATTTAACTCAAAAATTTTTACCTCATGCTAGTCAAGTAATATTAGTAAAAAAAGAAATTCACCGGTTTGTCAAGGGTTTTGATGAGGAAATAAAAATAGGGGAAGATCATGCTTATGCCAGAGAAACTAAAAAGTTTGGGAAATTTGGGTTTTTAGGCATAAAACCTATTTTAACTTCTGCCAGAAGGTTTGAAGTAGATGGAAGACTGAAAACATATCTGAAATATTTTTTGGCCGGGCTATATATATTTTTTTTCGGTCCAATTAAATCAGATATTTTTAAATACAAATTTGGGCACTACTATTGTAAAAACAAAAGAAAATAGGATATAATATATTATTATGTCTCTATCTAAACTACCAGCCCATAGTTTTTTTCAAAAAGTACGGGCTCAAGAGAGAAAAAAACTTTTCTGGCTGATTATTTTAGTAATTATTGTCGCCTCTGTTTTTGGCTTTTTAGCTGGAAGTATTTCTGGGGTCTATTTTTATTTAGAGATAAAAGATGGTCTGGCGAAACTTAATATTCAATTGCCTCCGATTGTTGAAAAAAAAGTTGAGCCATTTAAAGAATATCCAGCAAATAGGATTTCCCAGGAAGAGGCAGTTATTAAAACAGTGAAAGAAACTTCGCCAGCTGTTGTTAGTATTATTATTTCCAAAGACCTGCCGATTTTTGAAGAATATTATTATAATCCTTTTAAGGAGTTCCAAGAGTTTTTCGGACCTAATCCTCCTGGATTTGAGATTCCTCAATACCGCCAAAAAGGCACTGAAAAGAAGCAGATTGGAGGAGGAACTGGTTTTATTATTTCAGAAGAGGGGATGATTTTAACCAACAGACATGTGGTTTTAGATGAAGATGCCGAATACACGGTTTTTACCAATGATGGAAAAAAATTTCCAGCAAAAGTTCTAGCCAAAGACCCGGTTCAAGATTTAGCTCTCTTGAAAATTGAACAGGAAAAGAAAATAGACGATAAAGGAGAATTTACTCTAAAGAAATTTTCGGTGGTAAAACTTGGCGATTCGGATAAATTAGAGATGGGTCAGACAGTGGTTGCTATTGGCAATGCTTTAGGAGAGTTTCGCAATACGGTTTCAGTTGGAGTGATTTCTGGATTAGGAAGAAAGATTACAGCTTCAGATGGCGGTGGATTTATTGAAGTTATTGAAGATGTTATTCAAACCGATGCTGCAATTAACAAAGGAAATTCTGGCGGCCCTCTTTTAAACCTAAAGGGCGAGGTAGTTGGAATGAATACTGCTATGGTTTTGGGGGCTCAAAGTATTGGTTTTGCCATCCCCATTAACAAAGCTAAAAGAGATATTGAGCAGATTAAAACTTTAGGTAAAATTGTTTATCCTTTTTTAGGCATTCGCTATGTTCTTATTAATGAAAAGGTTAAAGAAGAAAATAATTTAACTGTAGATTATGGGGCTTTAATTGTTAGTGGGGAAGGAGAACCAGCTATTACCCAGGGTTCTGCTGCTGAAAAAGCCGGCCTAAAAGAAGGAGATATAATTCTGGAATTTAATAATGAAAAAATTACTATTGACAATTCTTTAGCAAAGATTATTATGAAATATAATCCGGGAGATAAAGTTAGTTTAAAAATTTTAAGAGAAAGCGAAGAAAGGATTGTTCAAATCACCTTGGGTGAGAGAAGCGAGTAAATGATATTTAATGTCATTACTAATGTAACAAAATTGATATTTTTCCGTCTAATATATGAAGATAGTAAACCATCTACAATTATAATGACGAACCAAACCAATTATCAGCCAAACTTAGTTACTGTTTTTACCTTGGGTCTCTTTGTCAAATGGACAGGAGATTACTTGGCTGGGTTTATTGGTAATAAATAAAATAAATTAAAATAACTACTAAAAAAAACAATAAATCTGGCCAAGCAAGCCAGATTTTTTAGTTCTTTGACAATATATAAAATCTATTTTAGAAAGGAGTTGGCACAATGGATATGTTGGAAGTAGAAAAACCAGAAATGGGAAGTTGGAATAAGTGGCAAGTTAAACTTCAAAGGATTTCAGCTCATGCAGAAGGTATTCGAAGAAAACTGCGAAAAGCTAATCTCTCGCCAGACAAGAAAGCAATATTACAGCAGCAACTGTTTCGTCTTGAAAAGCAGATTATTCCCAGGCACCTAAGCCAACAACCTCTATCTTAGAAGCAGTTCGCAAACATCGAACTGTCTTCAAGGGCAGGAAAATGAGTTTAGCGCTATCTAAACCCTTTCCTGCCCATTTTTATTAGTAATAGTGTTTAAAACCTCAATTTAAACAGTTATTTAAATGGTTCTGTAATGAAATAGCTGTTTTCCCGTCATAATATAAAGATATGGCAAATCAAATTAACCGCAATTTTTGGGGGTATTATTATGCCTTTTTTGGGAAAGAGGTTAGTTTGAGTTGTTTTAGTTAGAACACAACATAAATAATTCCTTCAAACTAACCTCTTTATTCCAAAAGAGGTTTTTTAAATAATTAAAAAACCTCTTTTGGAGAGAAAAGTTCATTAACAATCAAATAAAGAAAGGGGGGATAAAAATGATTATCGAAATGGAAAAAGGCGTGGATGAAGAAACTGTTCAGAGGGTTGTAGAGAGAGTCAAAAAAAAAGGTTTTGATGCTCAATTGAGTCCGGGTCAGGAAAAAGTAACAATTGCTGTTCTGGGAAGCGGGACTGGAAAGGTTGATACTCAAATTTTTGAAGTTTTACCGGGAGTAAAAAAAGTATTCCGAATTGAGAGTCCTTTTAAATTGGCTTCAAGAGATTTTAAGAAAGAAAACACAATTGTAAAAGTAGATGGTGTTGAAATTGGAGGAAATAAAATTGTGATAATGGCAGGTCCTTGCGCAGTAGAAAGTGAAGAACAAATTCTTTCTTGCGCAAGATTGGTAAAAGAATTGGGAGGAAAAGTATTAAGAGGGGGCGCCTTTAAACCCCGCACTTCTCCTTTTTCCTTCCAAGGATTAGGAGAAGAAGGATTAAAACTGTTGGCTCTGGCTCGAGAAGAAACCGGGTTGTTGATTATTACTGAAGTGCTGGCTTCAGAAGATGTTAATTTGGTTGCTAAATACGCTGACATTCTCCAGATAGGCGCCAGAAACATGCAGAATTACCGACTTCTTGAGGCTGTAGGAAAATCCGGACAACCAGTCCTTCTCAAAAGAAGTTTTGCTGCAACCCTGGAAGAATGGCTAACTACCGCCGATTATTTGTTGAGAGAAAACAACTCTAATGTAATTTTGTGTGAAAGAGGCATAAGAACATTTGGCAATTCCACTCGTTTTACTTTAGACGTAGGAGCAGTACCAGTAGTTAAGAGGTTCAGCCACCTTCCGATAATTGTGGATCCCAGTCATGCTGCCGGATATTTCGGGTATGTCGCTGCTTTAGCTAAAGCAGGGATTGTTGCTGGCGCAGACGGGCTCTTGGTTGAAATTCATCCTTGTCCCCAAGAAGCTCTTTCAGATGGAGCTCAATCTTTGACTTTTTCTGACTTTTCACGGTTAATGAAAGAACTTAAGGCTCTTTCTGCTGCGATTGGTCGAGAAATATGATTTTAAAAAGTGGTCTAATAAAAAGACCACTTTTTTTCTTGACTTTTGAAAAATTTTTTGTTAAGCTTAATTTAACAAAAGAGACCAATCTAACCACCTAACCATTATGAATGGAGCTAATTTTACCCATAAAGCCCAAGAAGCCATATTAGGTGCTCAATCCATTGCCCAAGAAAGAGGGCAGCAGCAAGTTGATGCTTTGCATTTACTCATAGCTTTGCTTTCTCAAGAAGGAAGCGTTGTTTTGACTTTACTTCAAAAATTGGGTGCTGATACAGAAAACTTAAATAAGAAAGCTAAAGCAGCTTTGAGTAAAATTCCTGTCATTGTTACTCCCAAAACTTTTGGACAGTTCTATTTAACCCAGGATATGGCAAGAGTTTTAGAAAGAGCCCGCCAAGAGGCAATGAAGATGGGAGATGAGTTTATTTCAGTAGAACATTTGTTTTTAGCCCTGCTTGATTCCGAAACCAAAGCTAAAGAAATTTTAGATAAAACTACTTTTTTGAAATCGGCCGAGGGAACCGCTGCTTTGAAATTTGATAAATTAAATTATGATGTGGTTTTAAAAACTTTAGCCCAAATTCGAGGTGGGACAAGGATTACCGACCCTCAACCAGAATCAAAATATCAAGTTATAGAGAAATATGCTCGGAATTTAACTTCTTTAGCCCTTCAAGGAAAACTTGACCCTGTTATTGGCAGGGAAAATGAAATCCGTCGGCTAATGCAGGTTCTTTCGCGGAGAACAAAAAACAATCCAGTTTTAATTGGAGAGGCTGGCGTAGGAAAAACAGCTATAGTAGAAGGACTGGCTCAGAGAATTGTTAGGGCTGATGTCCCGGAAAGTTTAAAAGAAAAAGAAATTATTGCTTTAGATTTAGGAGCATTAGTTGCTGGAACAAAATATAGGGGAGAATTTGAAGACCGGATTAGGGCTTTGCTTAAGGAAATAAATCGGGCAGCTGGCAGATATATTATTTTTATTGACGAACTTCACACCTTAGTAGGAGCAGGTGGCGCTGAAGGAGCAATTGATGCTTCAAATCTTTTGAAACCATCTTTAGCTAAGGGAGAGTTAAGAGCAATAGGAGCAACTACCCTAAGAGAATATCAAAAATATGTTGAGAAAGATGCGGCTTTAGAAAGACGATTCCAGCCAATTTATGTCCAAGAGCCCTCGGTTGAAGACACTATTGCTATTTTAAGAGGAATTAAAGAAAAATACGAAGTTCACCACGGTCTTAGAATAAAAGATTCGGCCTTAGTAGCAGCCGCCGAGCTTTCCTCTCGCTATATTACTGACCGTTTCTTACCCGATAAAGCAGTGGACTTAATGGATGAAGCAATGTCAGCTTTAAGGCTGGAAATTGAGTCAGAACCTGCTCGGCTTGATGAATTAAAAAGAGAGATGCAAAAACTGCAGATTGAAAAAGAAGCGATTAAAAGAGAAAAAGGAACTAAAAAAAGATTGGCAGCTATTGGTCGCTCCTTAGCCGATTTAAAGGAAAAAACTAGAGCATTTGAATTGAAATGGAAATCTGAAAAAGAACTAATCCAGAAAATTAGAAATCTTAAAAAAGAAATAGATAGCCTCTCCTTTCAATCGGAAATTGCTCAAAGGGAAGCAAATCTACAAAAAGTCGCTGAAATTAAATACGGAAAAATCCCCGAACTTTTGAAAAAAGTTCGGAAGACAGAAAAAAAGTTAGCTATAATTCAGAAAAGCCACTTGATTTTAAAAGAAGAAGTAGGAGAGGAAGATGTGGCTAGGGTCGTTTCAAAATGGACCGGGATTCCGGTTACAAGGTTGATAGAAGAAGAAGTCAAAAAACTGGAGAAAATGGAGAAAATCCTTTCCTCTCGGGTAGTTGGCCAAAAAGAGGCGATCTCCGCTGTTTCCAACGCTATCCGACGTTCTCGAGCAGGAATTTCTGAAGAAAATCGGCCCTTAGGTTCTTTTATGTTTTTAGGGCCTACTGGGGTCGGTAAGACCGAAACGGCTAGAGCTTTAGCTGAATTTTTGTTCAATGATGAAAATGCTTTGGTTGTGGTAGATATGTCAGAATATATGGAAAAGCATACTGTTTCTAAAATAATAGGTTCACCCCCTGGTTATGTGGGCTATGAAGAAGGAGGACAAATAACTGAAAAAATTCGGCGGAGGCCCTATAGTGTGATTTTACTTGATGAAATTGAAAAAGCCCATCCAGAAGTTTTTAATATTTTACTTCAGATTTTAGAAAACGGCCGATTAACCGATGCTAAAGGAAGAAAGGTTTCTTTTAAAAATACTATTTTGATTATGACTTCAAATGTCGGCTCTGAACATATTGCCAGGATAGGTTCTCTCGGCTTTTTAGGAGAGAAAGAAGCAGCAGAGAAACAATCCCTTAAAGAAAAAGTAATGGAAGCCCTTAAAGAAGGTTTTCGGCCAGAGTTCCTAAATAGAATTGATGAGATTATTATCTTTAATTATCTTGGCAAGTCAGAAATTAAAAAAATAGTTGAACTTGAATTAAATAAAGTAGCTGAGCGTTTAGAGAGCAAAAAAATTAAAATTAAAGTTACCGAAAAAGCAAAGGCCCTCTTGGCAAAGCAGGGTTTTAACCCAAACCTGGGAGCCAGACCCCTCAAAAGAGTAATTCAACGCCAGGTTCTTAACCCTTTAGCCTTAAAAATTGTAGTTGGCTTAGTTCAAGAAGGCGATAGAATTATAGCTGATGTTGAAAATGAGAAAATCGTAATTAGAAGGCCCCAGGATTTAGTAAAAGTTAAAAAGACCAGCGTTCGACCTTTGGTATCAAATGCGCGGAAGTAAAATCTCTGTCTAAAAATCCCGCGATCGCGGGATTTTTAGACAGAGATTAATTTATAAATGCTGAAAAATATTTTTAAAATTATCGTGGTTTTTGTTTTAGGAATTGGAGGTGGAATTTTTGCTGACCAAATTCTTTGGCCTTACTTTATAGAAAGACCTCTTTTTTATGAATATCGGCTTGAACGACTCCCGGTCTATATTACCGAGAGAAAAGAAATTGTTATTCAAGAAAATACTGCCCTTAGAAATACTGTAGAAGAAGTTGAAAAAGCAGTAGTGGCAGTGAGAACAAAGACAGGGGTTCCCCTTGGGTCCGGAAAAAATTTGACAGGTTCTGGCCTTATTATTACTTCAGATGGCTTAATGATTACCTTAGCAGAGCTTGTTCCTCAAGGAAATAGCTTTGCTTTTTTTGTAGACGGTAAAGTTCCCGAATATCAAATTTTAAAAAGAGACCTAAAAGAGAATTTGGCTTTAGTAAAAATTAAAGAAACGAATTTAGCTACAGTTAAATTTGCTGATTTTGATAAATTAAGAATAGGAGAGAGGATTTTTTTATTGGGAGCGGTTTTAGAAAATAAAGGTCTTCGGAAAATAGTTAATCAAGGAATTGTCAAAACTTTTGACGGAGAATCTATTGAAACCAACATATTGGAGGAATATAATCTTCAGGGAAGCCCTTTATTTAATATAGAGGGGGAGTTGGTGGGAATGACTACTATCGATTCTCAGGGAAAAGTTAGAGCCATTCCCGTTACAAAAATAAGAGAGTTCTGCGGCTTCTAAAATGTTCAAGACCCGACCTTGAACATTTATAGGTAAAATATGCCCTACCGAGAAATATTTTTTGAAAAAAATCAGCCAATACATATTCTTTCTCGAGCAGTGGAAGGAATAAAAATTTTTGCAGACAAAGCAGATTGTTATAGATTTATCTTTCAACTTTATGCAGCTAACCTAGGAAGACCGGCTTCCAATTTAAAACGTGTCAATATTATAGAAGCTGCTCAAGCTTTATTACGAGGAGAAGAAATTTCTTCAAAATTTATAACCAATCAGCACCCTCCATTGGTTCATATTTTAGATTTTGCCTTAGTAGTAAATCATTATCATTTCCACTTGTTACCTAATTCCGAAAACGCAATTCCTCTTTTTGTAAAAAAACTTAATGGGGGATTTGCTATGTATTTTAATTTAAAACATAATAGAAAAGATTCTCTGTTTGGCAGTCGTTATAAAAGCATTTTGATTAAATCGGATTATCAATTAGACGCTATTAGCAGGTACATTAATATTATTAACCCCTTGGATGTTTTTCAGCCTGGTTGGCGAGAGGAAGGTTTAAATGACCAGCGGGAGGCCTTGGAATTTTTAGAGAATTATGAATTTTCAAGTTTTCCTGACAAGATAGGCAAAAGAAACGCTAAATTTCTATCTCCCAAAGAGATTAGAAAAGAATACTCCTGGGAAGGAGATTTTCATAACAAAGATGAATATTTGAATTTTGTAAAAGATTTTTTGACGGAACGTAAACAAGGTTTTTTCCGTTCTTCTTTTTTGGAATAAAGCATGTTCAAGGTCGGGTCTTGAACATAAAAAGTTTTCCACAGTTTACAGATGGAAATTTTTTCAATAAAATAACAAAATATAAATTTTAAAAATATGAATAAAAAAATTATTGTTTCAATAATTATTGTTTTTATTCTACTCCTCATTTTCGGAGGAGTTTTTTGGTGGTGGAGAAAGAATAGAGCTGATTTGAATGTTTTTACTGCTCAAATGACAAAAATTTTCTCTTTACCTTCCGAAGAAAAGGAAAAATCTTCAGAAAGAGAAGAAATAATCCAGTTGCAAGAAAAAATCAAAGAACTGGAGCAAGAGACAGAGTCGTTGAAGAGTAAATCAATAGAGGAGAGACCAGAAGAATTAAGGGTGTCAGAAGAGCAACTTAGAGAATTTATAGAAAATTTAGACAGGATCTCAGAAGAAATGGATAAATTTAGTAGAGAGATGACAGAGTTAAGCAAAAAACAAGATAGAGTAAAAGAGGAAGAGGAAGAAAAAATAGAAGAGGAACAGCCAGAAGAAGAATTGTCCCAAACTTTACCCAAAATTTTAATTAGCGAGGTCTGTGTTGGTTTAGATAAGTCCCAGAATGAATTTATTGAGCTTTTTAATCCCAATGATTCTGATATTGATTTAGGTGATGAGAATTTTAAGCTAAAATTAGTAAATTCCAGCAATAATGTTACTGAAAAGCAGATTAGTTGGACTAAAGATATTATTCCAGCTAAGGGATATTTCCTTTTAGTAGGAGGTAAGCTAATGATTAATGGCCGAGAACTTGAGCAGGATGCTAATTTTAACAGCCAATTAACCGGCACCAGTGGAGTAATTATTACTGATAACCAGGATAATATCTTAGATAAAGTAAGTTGGGGAAAAGAAGGGAAATTACCTCCATCCGATGCCGTAGAAAGCAGGGGTATAATTCTTGAAAATGGGCTAAAAACCGGTCAAAGTTTAGAAAGAAAAAGCCGAGCCAGCACTTTAATTGATACTGATAACAATTTTAATGATTTTGTTTTAAGCAATGCTCCTGCTCCTACCAATTCTTCGGGAGAAAAGAAAGTTTATTCTTTGCCGTCACCTTCTGGTGGTGGCGGAAGTTCCGGCAGTGGCACCGGCACCGGCGGAGATAGCGGAGGGACAACACCTCAATTTTTCCCAGTCATTATTAATGAAATCATATATGATTTAGAAGGGAGCGATGAAGGGAAAGAATGGGTAGAAATTTTAAATACTGCCGATTCAAATGTTGATTTAACCAACTGGAAATTCTTTGAACAAGATGCTGCTCACAATTTGACTTTAATCCAAGGCAATAGTTCCCTTCAACCCAATCAATACGCTGTTATTGCTGACAATAAAGAGGAGTTTTTAAAGGATTATCCTAATTATTCTGGAATTCTGTTTGACAGTTCGTTTTCTCTTAATAATACCGGAGAAAATATAGCCATTAAAAACAAAACCCTTCTTATTGACGAGGTAAACTATTTTTCTGAATGGGGAGCAGACGGAGATGGAAATTCTCTTCAAAGGATAGATCCTGAAGCTGATTCTAATGACTCTGATAATTGGCAGCCAGCTCCCCCTACTCCCGGCCAGGAAAATGTTTTCCCAGACGAAGAGGAAGAAGAGGAAGAAGAGGAAGAAGAGGAAGAGGAGGAAGAGGAGGAAGAGGAGCTTTCCCTGGATATAGTTATCAACGAAATTGCCTGGATGGGAACTGAGGCGTCTTCAAGTGATGAATGGATTGAATTATATAATAATACTTCAGATCAAATTGAGCTTTCCAGTTGGCAATTAGTTTTTTATCCACCCAGCCAAGGAAAACCGAGAATAATCACTTTCGAGCCCTCTTTAGAAACAACAACTCCTGCTATTGATGGCTTGAGTTATTTCCTTTTAGAAAGAAGTGATGACGAAACTGTTAAAGATATAGAAGCCGATTATATTTATAAGGGCGCCTTAAATGATGATGGAGGAATTCTTGAATTGCGAGATGAGAATGGAAATTTGGTTGATAGAATTGATTGTTCAGAAAAATGGTTTACTGGTGAGAAATTAGAAAGAATTTCAATGGAAAGAATTGATTCTGGGTTGCCGGGGTCTGACCCTGGCAATTGGG
>CAYMJA010000011.1:0-17393 GCA_964391095.1 uncultured Candidatus Saccharibacteria bacterium | reverse complement strand
AGTTCTTGAAGAAACTGGAATGACATTACATGATTGCGAGGTTATTGCAATTAACGAGGATATGAATGAGCATGCGCATTTAATTACTGTTGGATTTTTTTCAAATGATTTCCAAGGTGAACCAAAAGTTATGGAACCTGATGAGATTACTAAATGGAAATGGTTTGAGTTAAACAATTTACCAAGTCCTATTTATTTTCCTAGTGAGAAAATTTTAAAGAATTTTCTTAATAAATCAAATAGATTCTGACATTATTGCACAGATAGAGTCAAAAATAATTTTTTGGAGGATATTTTTTATCAACCTGAATAATTTTTGCTCTGTATCTGTTATTTTTTATAAAATAAAAAAGCCCCTTTGGATTAAATCCTCGGGGGTTTTTATTCCTTTGGAAAATCCATCGGGGCTTTTCGTCCCGTCTCCTGCGGGACTGCCCGGTGTTCGAGTTTAAACACTCCGTCGTTTTGGCTTAGGACCTGTCCCGTCGATGTACAGAACAATCATAAGACACGCCTCCTTTCCTTGAAGTTCTGTGCATTCCATATTAAGATTATTAAAGTTCTATTATTAAATTAAAGATTCTATCATTAGGTTACCAGATATCTATGATATTGTCAAGTACATACGAATACTCCATAAGCTATTGACATTTTTTTACATTATGTTAAAATGTAAGCATTGAGGATGAAAAAAGAGAATCTCCTAATCTTCCTGTATTCCCAATCCCACATCTCCCTTAAACTCCCTCTAAGCAATTCCAGCCCTACATTCTCTTTTTTCATCCTCTTTTATTTTTATAGTTCTTTTCCAGCAACGTTCTTTCACAACAGTCTAAAGAAAGGAGTAGTTAATGAGAAGGTTAGAAGTAGTATTGCTCGTGATAATATTCGTCTGTATTCTGTATGTTATTAACACTGTCGCTGTGGGATACTAAAGACTGCGAAAGTAGCCTTGATGCTACTTAAATTTTTCTTAGCCCGTTTGATAAAATAAATATCACGGGCTTTTTTCTTGTGAGCAAATAAGCCATAATAAAATTAGGAACTATGAATCTTTTTAAAAGCCCAGAATTCCGAAGGTCTTCTCTTGGCAATTTAAGGGGTAAATATATTTTAATTACAGTATTACTAATCTTCCTAATTGTGGGAGGAGTTTTGGGATATTATTACTGGTCAATGCTCAAGCAAGCAGCTATTGATATTAAAGAAACAAATATATCTGCCGGAGTAGTTCCCCATCATTTATTAGCTGAGGAGATTATTGAAGATTTTTTTGGCTACATTTCGTCGAATGCAGAGCCAGAAACAATTATTTTATTGAGCCCAGACCACTTTAATGCCGGAGATATTGTAGGGAATCTTTTTATAACCATTGAATCAGAAACTCAAGAATTTTATGAAATAAAAGTTGATAACCCGCTAATTAAAAATCTTTCTTCGAAGAATAATTTTACCCCGCACCGAAACAAAGTTTCCGGTGCGGGGCTTGTTTTTAGTAATTCCAGCGTCAGTTTAGACCATGGAATTACAAATTTAGCGCCTTTTGTAAAAAAATATTTTCCTGATAGTAAAATTGTTCCCTTTATTATACCTTTTAATATTTCCTTAGAAGAAACAGAGCGGTTTGCGGCTGCTCTGAATTCTTTAGCTTCCCTGAACACCATAGTTATAGCCAGTGTTGATTTTTCTCATTATCTCCCGCCTTCAGCGGCTGAATTTCATGACCTGAAGAGCATTAGAACTTTAATCAATTTTGAAAAAGCAGATTTTAAGCATTTAGAGGTTGATTCCTGGCAGGCGCTTTATATTGCCAGGGCTTTTGCTCATTTAAGGGGTCAGGAATTTCCCAAAATTATTGGACATTCAAATTCTATAAATTTTCTTGAAAATCAAAATACTGACGAGACAACATCCTATTTTAGTGTGGTTTTCGAAAAAGGCAGTCAAAAAGAAGTTAAGAAATTTAATGGAAAATTTACCCCGCACCGAGACGAAGTCTCTGGTGCGGGGACAGTTTTATTTGTGGGAGATATAATGCTTGATAGAGGAGTGGAATATTTAATGAGCAAAAATAGTGTTTTTTATCCTTTCGAGAAGGTTAGTCAGTTTTTAAGAGGGGTTGATACTGTAGTTGGGAATTTAGAAGGACCGATTGTAGAAAATCCCCCCAATTTTCCAGACAGCTCTTTAAAATTCGCTTTTTGGCCAAACGTAACTAAAGGGCTTTCTTTTGCTAATTTTAATTTACTCTCTTTGGCTAATAATCATACTTGTAATACGGGCGAAACTGGTTTGGAAGAAACAAAAGGATTTCTTAAAAAAGAGAATATTAACTTTGTTGGCCATCCCATTAGATGCGATAAGGATTTTTTATTTGAGAAAAACGAAATAATATTTCTGGCTTTTAATAAAACCTTTCCTTTTAATTGTTCTGACCAGGAAATTATAGAAATTGTAAAGAAGACAAGAAATGCCAATCCAAAGGAATTTTTAATTGTTATTTTTCATTGGGGAGAGGAATATCAATTAAAAAGTTCAATTTCTCAACAAAGATTAGCTCATCAAATAATTGATGCCGGGGCAGATTTAATCATTGGTTCTCATCCCCATGTTGTTCAAGAAATAGAAGAATATAAAGGAAAACTCATTTTTTATTCTTTGGGGAATTTTATTTTTGATATGTATTTCTCAAAGGAAACTCAACAGGGATTAGCAGTAGGATTAGAGATATCCCCCCAAAAGATTATTTACCGGCTCTTTCCTATCGAAAGTTATTTAAGCCAACCTTTTTTAATGAAACAAGAAGAGGCAGAGGAATTTCTTAGAAAATTATCTTTAAGAAGTCGTCCTTGCTTGCTTAACCAAATAAAAAATAGTATAATAGAAATTGAAAGATGAAAACGCGCAAACAAGCTTTTCAAAAAATTAGTTTTTCTAAAAACTCCTTCTGAGCCAAAATGGACTAAAAGTTTTTCAGAATAAGTACAAAATTCTAAAATTATTCTCTTTAATCCATAACCAAAAAATCGTTGATAAAGCGATTTTTTGTTAAAAGGGTTGACAAGGCATTGTTATGGGTATATACTCACAATAAAAGGTCACAAATAAAAATATAAGAATTAATCTAAAAGTACTATGCCACGTGGAGATAAAACAGGTCCTGTGGGTCTTGGACCAATGACTGGTAGAGGGTTAGGTTACTGCGCCGGATATCCTTGTTCCGGTTATATGAATTCTGCTCCCGGCAGAGGATATTTTGGTTGGGGAAGAGGCAGAGGTTGGTTTGGAAGAGGTAGAGGCTGGGCAGGAGGCTATTGGGGATATCCAGCTTGGGAGGGCTGGGGACGTTATTCCCCGGCTTATCCTCCAACTCAACCAACAGCTAAAGAAGAAAAAGAGATGTTGGCTCAAGAAAGAGAAATATTAACCGACCATCTTAAATCCTTAAAGGAAGAAATGAAAGCTATTGAGAGCAGAATCCAAGAGCTGGAGACTACAAAGAAGAAATAGTATTAAACTACTATGTCAAATCAAGAAAGGATTACTCCTGGCTCTGGTCGAGGATTAGGTAGAGGTGGCGGCCGAGGCCGCCAACCCGGCGGTTTTGGACTGGGGGCTGGAGGAGAATGTCTTTGCTTAAAATGTGGTGTCAAGGTTCCTCATAAGAGGGGTATTCCTTGTTATGAACAAAAATGTCCCAAATGTGGCCAAGCAATGACCAGGGCTCGCTAGACCTTATTATTTGTAAACATTCGTCCGTTCACCTGTCAGCAGGCAGGTAATTTGTATATATTATGAAAATTTGTATTACTTCTCTTGGTCCAAATTTAAATTCTTTAATTGATCCTCGATTTGGCAGGGCTCAATTTTTTCTTATTTTAGATAAAAACGGAAACTTAAAAGAGGCCCTGCCAAATCCAGGAATTGGAGCTATGCATGGAGCAGGAATTGCAGCCGCTCAAACAATTGTTTCTAAAGAAGTTGATGTTTTAATAACTGGCAATATTGGACCAAATGCAATAGGTGTTTTAAAAACTACAGGAATTAAAATTTTTTTAGCGATGCCTGGTTCTGCGGCGAAAGATGTTTTTTCAATGTGGAAAGAAAATAAATTAACTCAAGCCAAAATTCCTACTGTTCCCGGTCATTTGGGTGGCGGACCTCCTTCAGGGTCCAGGGGGCCAAGGGGTCGAGGAGGCCGAGATGATAGAGGAGGCCGAAGAAGACCTTTTAGAAAATAAAATGACTCAAGAAAAAATTTCTATTATTAGCACTCTTGTCAATCTTTTATTGGCTGTTTTTAAATTGATTATAGGATTAACAGTTCATAGTATGGCTCTTATTGCTGACGCTATTCACTCAGGAATGGATGTTTTCTCTCCTTTTATTGCCTTCCTGGGAATTAAAACAGCTAAAAAACCGGTTGATGAGAAACATCCTTATGGTTATTACAGAGCTGAAACTTTGGCTGGTTTTGTAATAGCATTTATAATTGCTCTCTCTGGAATTGCAATAACCTATAAAGGGATAAATCAATTTTTTAAACCCCAGGCTGTAATTTTTACTTTTTGGGCAATAGGTTTGATGATTGTGTCTTGTCTAGTCAACGAGGGAATGGCTAGATTAAAATTTTATTATGGCCGCAAATATGAAAGTATCTCTTTGGTGGCCGATGCTGAACATTCCAGGGTTGACGTTGTTTCGTCTTTAGGGGTTTTACTGGGATTGATTTTGATAAAATATTTTATTTATGCCGATGCCATAGTTGCGATATTAATTGGCCTCTATATAATTTGGGAATCAATTAAGCTTGGTAAAGAGATTACTGATTCTCTTTTAGATGTTTCTAATAAAGATATAGAAAACAGGATTAGAAAAATTTGCTCTGTTCATAAAATTGAAATTTCCGAATTAAAAACCCGCAAGATTGGTGCTTTCAACTTTTCCGAAATTAAAATTAAACTTCCTCCAAAATTAAAAGTCGAAGATGTGCAAAAAATAACTGGAATTTTAGAAGAAAGGTTACTTAAGAATATTCCAGAACTGAAACAAATAGTTATTTCTATTGAAGCTTATCAAATGGCAAGAACTGTTATTTTGCCAAAATTTGGTGAAAAAATAGGAAAACTTGAAGGTTTCGAGCAAATTGGTCCTAAGAAATTGGGAGAGAGAATAATTATCCCCCTTAAAAAAGATGAAGTTAGTGACCGATTTGGGGCAGTTCAATATTTAGTAATTGATATAAAAGAGGGTAAAATTCTTACCAGAGAAACTCTTAAAAATCCTTACTTTGAAGGGGACTCGCCTCATGGTGCAAGATTTGCCAAAGCAATCAGAACAGACAAAGTTTTTCTTTATCAAATTGGAGAAAATGCAAAGCAAAATTTAGAAAATTTTGGTATTGAAGTCGAAATTATTCCCCCGGAAAAGAAATTAGAAGATATTATTGAAGAAATTAAAACCAGTGAACAATGAACAGTAAACAGAAATTAAAAAAGATCGGGATAACAGGTGGTAAGGGCGGGACAGGAAAATCAACTGTCTCGGTTTTGTTTGCTAATAAACTAATTAAAGAGGGTAAGAAGGTTATTCTTTGTGATTGTGATGTTGAGTGTCCTAATGATTATTTACTTTTAGGAGAAAAATTAAAAAAATCAGCCGGGAAAGTTTACGCCGAGTTTCCGAAATTGAATAAGAAAAAATGCTCAAAATGCGGGCTGTGTGCCAGAACCTGCCGGAACAATGCTATTTTCCAGGCTCCTGGGAAATATCCAGTATTTATTAAAGATTTATGTTCAGCTTGTGGCGCTTGTCAAATTGTTTGTCCAAATAAAGCAATTACACCAGAAAAAGAAGAGATTGGAAAAATCTACTTAAACAACAAACAACGAATAGCAAACAACGAACAGAATCTTTGGTTAATAACTGGATTAGCAAAATCAGGTTTAGAAGAAACAGGACCGGTGGTTGCGGAAACTAAAAAGTTTGCTTTGAATTTTGCCAAAAAAATAAAGGCAGATTATATTTTATTTGATACAGCTGCTGGCACTCATTGTCCGGTAATTTCCGCTTTAATGGGTTGTGATTTCGCTTATGCCGTTACTGAACCTACTCCGATGGGCGCTTATGATTTAAATTTGATTTTAGATTTGTGTCAAAAACTCAAAATACCAGCCAAAGTCATTTTAAATCAAGCAGATTTAGGAGATAAAAAGGGAATTCAAAAAATTGTTGAAAAATTTAAGACAAAAGTTGAAAAAGAAATTCCTTATTCCAGAGAATTAATAGATGCCTATTCAAGAGGGAAAATTGGCGAAATTGATTTCTATTAGATAACAATTTATGATTCCTAAAAGAATTACAATTATTTCCGGAAAAGGTGGAGTAGGAAAGAGTATGCTGGCTTCGGCCTTGGCAATGCTTTTTGCTCAAAATAAGAACCTGCCTCGTTCCACTCGACAGAACCTTGATTCTTTCAGAATTAAAAAAGTGGTGGCTGTAGATTGTGATGTTGATGCGCCTAATTTGGCGATCTGGCTTGGAGAACCGGAAAATTGGAAAGAGACAAAAAAAATAAGTGTTTCTGAAAAACCTGTAATTGACAATAGCAAACTGACTCAAAAAGAAGCCAAACAATGTGCAGAAAAGTGTAGATTTAATGCATTAGGAGTAGAAAAAGGAATGTTAAAATTGAATCCTTTTTTATGCGAGGGATGTGGAGCCTGTGAGCTTTTTTGCCCCAAAGGAGTGATAAAAATGAGACCTGTAAAAAACGGGGAGATAAAAATAAAAAAAACAAAATATAATTTCCCTTTAGTTTCAGGTCAACTTTTTCCAGGAGAAACGGGTTCTGGAAAAGTGGTTACAGAAATTAAGAGAGAAGCAGAGAGATTCAAATATGATTTAATGATTATTGATTCTGCTCCGGGAACTGGCTGTCCAGTTATTGCTTCTCTGCAAGATTCAAACTTTGCTATTTTGGTTACCGAACCTACTCCTTCAGGATTTTCGGATTTAAAAAGGGTTTTAAAGGTGGTTAATCATTTTAATATTTCCTGGGGTCTAGTAATAAATAAGTGGGATATTAATCCCCGACTAAGTAGTAAGATAGAAAAATGGGCTGGTAGAAAACTTTTGGGTAAAATATCTTATGATAAAAAAGTATTTAAAGCCATCGCTGACTTCAAACCAATTTTGGAAACTGATTTAAAAGTTAAAAAAGAAATTAAAGAAATTTTTAGAGGCCTTAATCAATTATGGCAAGACCGATAAAACCAAGAAGAATTTTGTTTAATCCAAATGTCACTTATTTTAAACCGCGAGCCATACCCCTTTCCGAATTAGAAGAGGTGGATTTAGGTATTGATGAACTAGAAGTAATCAGATTTTGTGATTTGAAAGGTCTGAGTCAAATTGAGGCCGCTAAGAAAATGAAAATTTCTCAGAGTACTCTTCAGCGGATTCTGAGATCAGCCCGTAAAAAAATAGCCAGAGCTTTAATTGAAGGAAAAGCAATTAAAGTGAGAGTCCCTCGCTTCGGTTCGCATTGTAATTAGGAGTTGAGTTCTATTTTCCATAGATGGTATTTGACCCCCAAAGGTGCTACAATATATAAATATTTTACAATAATGTCTAAACTAATTACAATAATTAAAAAACATTAAAGGTCGAATTTCTTAATTAACATTAATTATTTTGAATTTATGGAAGACATATCTAAACCTGGAATACCAAAGAGTGAGGATAAAAATTTAATAGCAATTCTAAGTTATATTGGGATTCTCTTTTTGGTTCCCCTACTTGCCGCTAAAGACAATCCTTTTGCTCAGTTTCATGCCAAACAGGGTTTGGTTTTATTCATTGCTGAGATTGCTACGATGGTGATTGCCTGGATTCCGATTCTTGGATGGCTGATTGGATTTGTATGTTGGATTATCTGGCTGGTTTTATCTATTATAGGAATTATAAATGTTGTCAGTGGCAAGCAAACCCCCCTTCCTATTATTGGGAAGTTCGCCGAGAAGTTTAAATTCTAATAACGATGCTTACGAGACCCGACTTCGTAACGAAGTCGGGTCTCGTATAATCATTGATTCTTAATTTGTTTATATTTTAAAACCTCGGCTGGTTAAAAGATTTTTATTAGAACTAATTTTTACTTTTCAAAAGGTCGTTAGTAAAAAAACATAAAATAAAACTATGAGCAAAAAGGTAACCATTATTCTAATTGTCGTAGTGGTGATAATTGCGGTTTTAGGAGTCGGTGGCTATTTCGCGGTTAAGAAAGTAATTCAAATAGGTCAAGAAAAGGGATGGAAACTGATAGAAGACTTAGTAAAAAAAGGAGAGAACGGAAAAAGCATTTTTGATAAGCTGCCTCTGGGAGAAGAAGAAGAGGAGGAAGAAGAAGACGTCTATAAATCAGCAAAGGAAGTAAAGGCAAGTGGTTTAGCGAAAGAAATAAATCCAGAACTTAAACCTATATTTACTGAAGTGTTTGGCGGCGTAAAACTTACTAGCTTTACGAGTGGTTTTGTTGGACCAGGGAGTGCTATCCTTGTATATACTGTTAAAAAAGATTTGAAGGCCGAAGATAGCGGCGCTTTAATAAGTGTTTTAGAGGGAAAGAATTATACTATCCAAGGGCATACAATCTCAGATGGTCAAGCTTCGATTATAGCCCTAAAAGATGATCTCCAATTAGTCATTGGCTATGAAGATGGCCAACAGGAAATTAGTATTATGGCGTATAAGGAAGACTAGAGGGAAGGTGGAGAATTTGACTTGACCCCGTAGAGAAAATTTGACTGTCTTTGATAAGAAATGTTTTGCTCCGCAAAACATTTGTCAAATTTCTTCTACGGGGTTGACAAAAGAAGATGGCGGGTGTATCTTTAAGATAACGTTTTTTCTTTAGGTGAAATAAGGGAAAAGGGTCGTGCTTTCTAAGTCTTACATTAAAATTTTAGTGATAAGAGAATTAGGAGTAGGTCGTTAAACCCTCCACCTTTTTTACAAAAAAGGTGAGGGGTAAATTAATAAATTTTAGAGAAAAATGACAACTAAACTTTATGTAGGAAGCCTTTCTTACGATACAACTGAAGATTCTTTAAAAGACCTGTTTTCAGGAGCCGGTGAAGTAAAATCAGTGGCTGTTATTATAGACAAATTTTCTGGTAAATCAAAAGGATTTGGTTTTGTAGAAATGTCTTCGGAAGAAGAAGCCAAAAAAGCAGTAGAAATGTTTAACGGAAAAGAGTTAGACGGAAGGAATATCGTTGTGGACGAAGCCAAGCCGATGAAAAAAAGAACTTTTTAGAGAACTTTTTGATCTTCGTAAACCCCGTCCTTTATGCATATAATGAAAAACATTAACTTAGAGGGCGGGGTAAAGGTTTCGCAAAAAGCCCTAAAAAGGGCTTTTTGCTTTTTAACGACTCATAAAGCTTGGCAATAAGTTTTTAATAAGATAAAATAATAAATGTATTATAGTTATAGAAAACGGGCAAGAAGACCACCCGTTTTCATGGAAGGTATAAATATGTAATCTTGAATTAATACTCAGATGATTACTTTAGCTAAAGTAAAAAAACACCCTCTAATTTTAGAATTTATTAAACAAACCGAAATTGTCCTATCTGCTCTTTCTTATACTGACCACGGCTTCCGGCATTCCAATTTAGTGGCTGATAGGGCGAGGGCAATTGCTGGAGAAATTGGGTTGAGTAAAAGAGAAAGGGAATTGGCAGCGATTGCCGGTTATTGTCATGATATGGCAAATTTTTTGAGTCGCACTTATCATAATTATTTTGGAGCTTTAATATTCCACCAGGTTTTCAAGGATGAGTTTAATCCAAGAGAATTGGTAACGGTTATGCAGGCAATTGCTAATCACGACAAGAGAATAGAAGATATGAGCTTTGCCAGTCCTATCTCCGCTGTTGTCGTACTGGCAGATAAATCTGATGTCCACCGTTCAAGAGTGATTGTTAAAAATCTAAAAAAAATTAAAGCCGATATTCATGACCGAGTTAATTACGCCACAAGGTTTTCTGGTTTGAAGGTTGATAGAAGGAAAAAAAGAATTACTCTAACTCTGAAAATTGATACAAAATTTGTTCCCATAATGGAGTATTTTGAAATTTTTACAGAGAGGATGATTTTCTGTCGTAATGCGGCCGAACATCTGGGTTATACTTTTGGTCTGATTATTAATAAATTTAGATTACTATAACTGTAAAATTATGGAAGAATTTATATTGACAAATCAATGGATTCTTTGGCTGATTATTCTTTGGACTCTGCCCTGGAAATGTGTGGCATTGTGGAAGTCAGCTAATAATAATCAAAAAGGATGGTTTATTGCTCTTTTGGTTTTCAATACCTTGGCTATATTAGAAATTATTTACATTTTTTATTTCAGTAAGAAGAAAAAAATAATTAACAAATAACGAGTTCTTTGCGAGTAAATGAACCACGAATCATCCATATTCATAAGTTCGTAACCGACTCGCTATTCGATGATTTTATGAATATCTATGAAGCAATACAAAAACGAGGGAGCATAAGGTCTTATAGAGATGACCCGGTTTCCGAGGAGAAATTGGAGAAAATACTAAATGCCGGCAGAATGGCTCCCTCGGCTCATAATTCCCAGGATTATAAATTTATAGTGGTCAAAGATGCTCAAAAGAGGAAAGCATTAAGCAAAGCAGCTGCTGGTCAAAAGTTTATTGCCGAAGCACCGATAATTATTGTGGCTGTATCCTTAAACCCAGAACACTTGATGAGTTCAGGGATACCGGCTTGTCCTGTTGATATAGCCATAGCCATAGACCATATGACTTTAGCTGCGGTTGAGGAAAAATTAGGAACTTGCTGGATTGGCGCCTTTTCTCAGGAAGAGGTAAAAAAAATTTTAGATGTACCTAAACAGTGTAAAGTAATAATTCTATTGCCTTTGGGCGTTCCCTATGAAGAGCCGGGAGTCAAATCTAGAAAAAATTTAAAAGAATTAGTTTGTTATGAAAAATTTTCCTTGTAAAATCAACAAAGAAAAATGTATTGGGTGTCAGGTCTGTCTTCAGACTTGTCCGGGGGCAACTAAGATAGGAGCTGATGGGAAGGCAGAAATTATTGACCAGAAAAAATTAGAAGAATGCGGGGGAGAAGAAGTTTGTCCATTTGGGGCAATAGAGAAAGTTTCTGAGGAATAAAAATAGAAATCTCTCAATATGGATAAAGATTATTCAATTTTAATAGGAGGTGCCGCAGGCCAGGGTTCTCGAAAAGCCGGACTTACGATTGCCGAATTGTTTTCCCAATATGGTTACAGGATTTTTATTTATGATGATTACCAATCTTTAATCAGGGGAGGGCATAATTTTTCTCAGATTAGAGCATCTAAAGAAAAAATTTTGTCTCACCGCAAAAAAATAGATTTTCTTTTGGCTTTAGATGAAAATACGTTTAAGAAACATCGGACTAATCTGGATAAAAAGGGAATCATTATTTATAACAGTGATGAAATTTCTTATATTGACAAAAGAGCAATAGGGATACCGATAAAAACTATTACCAAAGAAGCTGGCGGGATTCCAATAATGGAAAATACCGCTCTTATTGCTGGGTTTGCGAAAGTTATTGGAATTGACTGGCAGACCTTTGAAAAAGTTTTCAAGAAGGAGTTTAAAAAGTCACAAAAATTAAATTTGAAAATAGCCAAAACAGCTTTTGGAAACACTCAAAGTTTCATTAAAATTGAAAAACTAAAACAAAAACCTTTTCCATTACTAACTGGCAATGAAGCCGCTGCTTTGGGAGCAGTTAAAGCCGGCCTTGATTTCTATTTTGCTTATCCAATGACCCCAGCTTCGGGAATTCTTCATTATTTAGCTAAACGTAAAAAGGAATTTAATATAGCGGTATCCCATTTGGAAAATGAGATAGGAGTTGTCAATGCGGCTATTGGGGCTGCTTATGCCGGAGCAAGGAGTATGGTTGGAACTTCTGGCGGTGGTTTTGCTTTAATGACAGAGGCCTTTAGTTTGGCTGCTCAAAGTGAAATTCCTTTAGTAGTTGTTGAAAGTCAGAGAATGTCCCCGTCCAGCGGAGTACCAACTTATACTGGTCAGGGTGATTTGCTTTTCTGTCTTACTGCCGGCCATGGCGATATTTTAAGGTTTGTTATTGCCCCTGGAGACGCAGAAGAGGCATTTTTCTGGGCAGGAAAGATTTTAAATCTTTCCTGGAAATATCAAACTCCTTCAATTTTATTAATGGATAAAGAAATTTCAGAAAGTACTTTTAGCTTTGAGAAAGATATTTTAGATAAAGTTAAATATGAAAAACCATTAATTTGGAACAGGAAAGGCAAGTACCAAAGGTATAAAGATACTAAAAAAGGAGTTTCTCCGCTTGCTTTTCCCGGAGAGAAAAATGTAGTTTCCAAAGTCAATAGTTATGAACATGATGAGTTTGGAATTACAATTGATAATGAGAAAAGTATAGAAAAAATGCAAAACAAACGATTAAGGAAATTTAAAGAAATGAGAAAAGAGGTGGAGAATTTGGAAGCAGTTAAAGTTTACGGAAATAAAAAATCCAAAAAAGCAATTATTGTTTGGGGTTCAACAAAAGGACCGGCAAAAGAAGCAGCAGAAAAATTAGATATTAAAATGATTCAACCCGTTATTATTGAGCCCTTCCCGGAAAAACAGATGACGAAAGCGCTAAAAGGAGTTGAAGAGTTGATTTTGGCGGAAACCAATTCTACGGCTCAATTAGAAAAAGTTTTAAATTGTTACGGAATAAGAGTAGATAAAACAATTTTAAAATATAACGCCAGACCGTTTTTACCAGAAGAGATAATCAAGAAGTTAGCCTAAACATCAAATAATAAACAATGGACAATAAACAAAATAAGTTGGATACATATTGTAAAAATACTTGGTGCCCAGGTTGTGGGAATTTCGGAATTTTAAATGCTTTAAAAGAAGCAATTATTTTCTTGAATAATAAAGGAATTTCAAAAGATAATATAGTTATAGTCAGCGGAATTGGCTGTAGCTCAAAAATTGTTGATTACTTAAATTTAAATAGTTTTTGTTCATTGCACGGCAGACCAATTGCTTCGGCTGAGGGAATAAAATTGGGGAATCTCAATCTAAAGGTTATAGTTTCCATAGGAGACGGAGGGGCTTATGATGAAGGTATTTCTCATTTAATTCACGCTGCCAAGAGAAATATTGATATTACTGTTTTAGTTCATAATAATAGAAATTTTGCTTTAACCACTGGTCAGTTTACAGCCACCTCTCCTAAAGGATTTAAGGGGGTTTCAACGCCCGAGGGAAGCATTGAAGAACCACTCAATCCCTTAAAATTGATGTTAGCCTCTAAGGCTACTTTTATTGCCAGAGGATATTCCGCTAAAAAGGGCCATCTTAAGAATTTAATTATAAGTGGTTTTCAGCATAAAGGTTTTTCTTTTATTGATATTCTTCAGCCCTGTGTTTCGTTTTTTAACACCTATCAGTTTTATAATCAGCGAGTATATGAGCTAAAAGATAGTAATTTAATTTCAGAAAAAGAGGCCTTGAAAAAAATTGAGGAATGGAATTACGGTAAAAATAATTCTAAAATTCCTATTGGTATTTTTTACAAAATCCAAAAGCCAACTTACGAAACAGAATTGCTTAAAGTAAGGCCTAGAAATCTTTCAAAGAGAAAAAAACCAATGTTTAAATTGAGGGTTTAAACATTGATTTTTGGGTATAGACTGGACAATATTTGAAATCAGTGTTAGAATTTAGAATAAAACAGTTCTTTTCAAAGGAGGTATGAGCAATGAAAGTTGAAAAAACAATGGGGCAATTTGAGAAAATTAAAGATAAGGTCTTGAAAATATATATAGAGGTGGACTCTTTGGTGTGGCGACTCACTAATGGGGAACTGGGGCATATCAAAATAACATCTGAAGCTTCTCAAACTCTTTGGCATCCCTTTTTAATAGTGAAAAAAGTTAGTGATGAACGACGGTCCTATACAGAAGAAGAGATAATCTCGCTTTCGGCAGCATTAAAAAAGAGCATCCAGCAGTTAAAAGAATTAGTATCTTCCTATCAATTGATTACCCTTGATAAACAACTTAACTACTTTAAAAGGCAATTTCAAGAAGAACTAAAGAATTTAGAAAACCGGATTTTATCTGAAAAAGAATTTTTGAGTGTTCTAAAACAGCAAGAAGAAGCTCCAGCTCCAGAAGCTACTGAGATATGGGAAGATATCCAAAAGAAGAATCTCCAAGCTTGGAAACTTATTCTTGAAACGTTTGGACTTTCTAACACCGACCTCAATGGTCTTGGCAGAACAAAAATTTGGCACCAACTTAGAGAAGCATATAGGAATCTCTATAAAAACGCGGGAGAAGATGGACAAATGATTTTGAATGAAGCCCTTAATCAAGCCAGATTACTTTTAACTGGATTAGGAATAAAAAATCTTCTCAAAATTGCTCATAAGTCAAAATAGGCGCAAGGGAAAAAATCTTTGCGCCTTTTATAATATTATGATAGACAAAGTAAAAAATTGACCATTGCTTAGCAAGGAGTTAAAATAGGTTTAAGCCCTGTTACCACTTGAAGGATGGCACAGGGTAAAAAAGAAATTTTTTGATTCAAAAGGTCGATTAATAAATAGCAATGGCAATGACGATGACAGATTTAATTAATAGTCATAGTTATTAGTCATAGTTAAATTTATGGCTATTATATCTAATTTAGAAAAAGACCAGGTTGAAGAAATTGCTAAAGCGGTTTATGAGAAGTTTGAGAAAGACATAGGGAAAGTTCCGGAATGGGTAAAGGTAATGGCTCACAACCCGAAAGTGGTCAAGGAATTTACCGAACTTTTTAAGGTAATTATGGCTGAAGGATATATAAAACCTCTTTTAAGGTGGAAGATAGCTTATATTGTTTCTAATTCTTTAAAATGCCCCTTTTGCGTAGATGTTACTGGTAAAATGTTAAAGGCATTGGGAGCTAAAGAGGAAGTTTTAGAAAAAATAAAACAAGGAGAAGGGGAGACAGAAGACGAGAAAGAGGTTTTGCAATTAGTGAAAGAGGTTACCGAGGAAGCTACCTGCAACCCCGAACTTTTTAAGAAGTTGAAGCAGAAATTTTCTGAACAAGAACTGGTAGAGATTGTTTCCATTATAGGCTTGTTTAATTATATTAATCGATTTAATAATACTTTTTGCATTCTTCCTGAATAAAATTTATTCAACCATTTAAATTATGAAAAAACGGATTTTTGCCATTTTGGTTTTGAGTTTGTTGTTAGGTTTTTTTAGTTTTACTTCGGCTCAGGATGATAACGCTACCTGCGCAGTTTATATTACTGGTGTCGGTTGTCCTCATTGTGTAAATACTGATCCAGTAATTTTGGAAGATTTATTAAAAGAATATCCAGATTTAGTCATAATTGAATACGAGATTTATCAACAAAGAGAAAATGCTCCATTAATTGAAAAATATGATGAAAATTATAATTCAGGTCTCGGTATTCCTTTAATAATATTTAATAAAGATGAGCACATTATTGGAGATAGACCAATTTTAAACAATATTAGAGGAACAATTGCAAAATTGAAAGGAAACCCTTGTCCATTAATAGATGGAAGTTTTCAAAATTTTGAGGAATTAGACTTAGCAATCTTACCTGGCCAGCCTAAAATATGGATTCAAGAGAGGATTTTAGCCAAAACCAATGAAGAAAGGGAATGGATTTTGGGTTGGAATGGTGAGACCATAGAAAAGCGAAACTCTACGGAAATTAATCCTAATGACATTCTTCAAAAATTAGTTCTCTCAGGGAATATCCCAAGCATTATAAACGAAATGCACTATGCCTCTATTTCACCTATAGCAGTTCCATTATCGGGCAAATATGTAAATTTTGATAATGCGATAAAGTTTAAAGTGAAATCCAACAAGGAAACTCCCACAGAGGAAAAACTTACCCTCTTTAAAATTTTATCTTTAGCAGCAGTAGATGCAATTAATCCCTGTGCCTTGGCAGTCTTAACTCTGATGCTCATTGCAATTTTAACTTACAATCCTACTAAAAGAAGAAATATTTTATTAGCTGGTTTAGCTTTTATAACATCGGTTTTTGTGATGTATTTGATTTATGGATTAGTAATTATAAAATTATTTCAGCTTGTTCAAACCTTAACTTTTTTTAGATTATGGCTTTACAAAATTTTAGGCTTTGGAGCGATAGTTTTAGGTTGCTTTAAAATAAAAGATTTTTTTCGATATAAAGCGGTTTGTAAAGTATCACCTAAGGTAAATAAAATTATTTCTAAGATAACCAGTCCCCAAGGAGCTTTTTTGGTAGGAGCTTTTGTGACCATATTTTTACTTCCCTGTACTGTTGGACCTTATATTATTTGTGGAGGAATTCTTTGCCCCATAGGTATATTAAAAGCTCTTCCCTGGTTGTTGCTTTATAATTTAATATTTATTTTGCCGATGTTAGTGATAGTTTCAATAATTTATTTAAGTTTGTCAAATGTTGAAGATATTTCAGGGTGGCAGGCAAGAAATATAAAATATTTGAATTTAATTACCGGCTTGATTATATTAGGATTAGGAATAGTTATGGTTTTGGGATTAGTTTAATAAAGGTCGATTTATTTTTTGAAAAAGAAAAAAATAAAAATATGGATTTAAAAAATAAAGTAGCTATTATTACCGGAGCCAGAAGGGGGCTGGGAAGAACCCACGCTTTAACTTTAGCTAAAGCAGGAGCAAGGGTGGTGGTTTCTGATATTTCAGAAGAGGATTGTCAGAAAGTAGTTGACGAGATTAAAAAACAAAAAGGCGAGGCCTTGGCAATAAAATGCGATGTTGCTAAAAAAGAAGAAGTTGATGAAATGGTAAGGAAAACTGTAAAGAAATTTGGGAAAGTGGACATTTTAGTAAATAACGCTGGAATTTGCCAGTTCAAACCATTTTTAGAATTGACAGAAGAAGATTGGAATAGAACTTTAGATATAAACCTTAAAGGATATTTTCTTTGCACTCAGGCGGTTGCCAAAGAAATGGCAAGGCAAAAATCTGGAGTAATTATAAACATTGCTTCAGTGGCTATGGGTCAGCAGGGGATAGGTCTTTCAAACATTGTTCATTATTGCGCCTCTAAAGGAGGGATTGTGGGAATGACTGAAGCCTTAGCAGTGGAATTAGCTCCTTATAACATTAGGGTTAATGCTGTTGCTCCGGGGATGATTGAGACCCCAATGATTGATTTGGTAAAACAAGATTCTAAAATGATGGAAGCAATGTTAGCTAAAGTGCCCCTGGGTCGAGTTGGCAGGCCGGAAGAAG
>CAYMJA010000010.1:0-17827 GCA_964391095.1 uncultured Candidatus Saccharibacteria bacterium | reverse complement strand
TTCAACCACTCTTTTATAATTAACTCCAGGCAAACTCTGACCCAAAAGGCTCTTTTTGGTCAAATTATAAATCATACTTCTTTTTCCTGTACCCGGCTGTCCAATTATTAAAACATTATTGGTTTCTTCTCGAGCTAAAATTCTCTCCATCATTTTTATTTCCTCTTTGTGGCCAACAAATTCAAGGTCCTTGTTTCTAAGCGATTCTGTTAAATCGTTTGAATATTTGTCCAAAGTTATTGTATAGCCGGCTGTCCACTCTTTAGCCAATGTTCCTCTCTTAATCAAATTTTCATAATCCCAGAATCTTTTTCTTTTTTTTATTTTTTCTTCAATATTCTCCAACCACCAAGTTAAATTCTCAATATCTTCTGCCTTTAACTTTTTTTCAATCAAAATCTTTTTAAAAACCGGGTCCTGTTTAGCAAGGGCAGATAATATATCCCCTACTTCAACCCTGGTATGATGTTTCTCTTGGGCTATTTTTAGGGTTTCAAAAATAGTATCTTGAAAACTTTTAGAATAGGTGTATTTAACTCTTTCGGGCCCGGAGGAGGAAGCCAAAGAACTTAAATCCTTAAGAGATTTTTTTAAAAACCTTTTAATTTCTCCTAAATCTAACAACAGCCGAGAAAAAATAAATTTTAATCTTGGATTACCAGTTAAAAGAAAATAAAAAAGATGAGTTGAAGTAACTTCAGCAGGATGAGCAAATTTTAAAGATTGGGAAACTGCTTTAGCTGTTTCAAAACTTAAAAATTCGGCTAAATTATATTCTTCTGGATTTAAAATTACTTCGGGAAGAGTTGCTCTAAGTTTTGGTTTTTTTAATCTTAATCTAAAAAAGGTTTCTCCAAGCCAAATAGATAAAAGTAGAACAAAAGAAATTATTGAAAGACCTAAAAAGGTTTGAGAGGTTTCTTTTGAAAAATTCTCTGGCAAAAATCCATAGAGAAATACTAAAAAAATCAAAATAAATAAAACCAAAAACAATAGTTTTAGAATTCTGGTAAATCTAAAAACTGGTAATTTCTCCCATTTTACTGCTTGAGAAATTGCTATTTTTTTTAAATGAAAGTTGAACATAATCTAAATTTTGTCACTTATCATTCTTAAAATAGGAGCTTCAGCCCAAAATACAATCCAGCTATTAGTAAAAAAGGCAAGATAATCCACCCGAGAAAAATTACTGTTCCTCCAATAAGTATCAAAATTTCTATCAAAAGACCAATAATTATAAAAATAGTCCTGACAATCATTCCTATGCCCCTAGACATTATATTATTAAAAATAAATGCCTCAATCCACCTCATCGGCTCCCATTTTTTTCCATAAGGATAATAATATCTGCGCCAGTGAGAGAAAAAAGTTCTCAAAAGGATTGGAATGGAAAAATAGTTTAGATTAAATAAAAGAAAATTCTTCCAGCCCTTCAAAATCGCCTTGGGCGTATCAAAAAATTGCCAGATTAATAATTGTAAAAATATGTTTTGGCTCATTTCAGTATCTATATTATACCATCTACCTTACAAAAACAAAACAACTATGTTATTATGGATACTAAGTAAATTAGCTCATTCCAAACTTAAAAAGTGCATCCTATCACCTTATATCTAAAGTAAAGGGTAAAAGGAGAAAAAAATGAATGAAACAAGGCCTAAAAGCATGATTAGGAATCGGCTTCTTCAAAACTTAGCTAATGCTGTTACTCTCCTCGGTCTAATAGCGACTATTTGGCTTTTGTTGATTGCCCTAAATAATCCCAACCATCTTTGCCTAATGATTCTTTTAGCCGGATTCGTAGGGATAACCGATTTGGTTGATGGAAAATTAGCAAGACGTTTTAACTGCCGAACAACTTTCGGGAGATTATTTGATAGAATAAGAGATAAAATTTTTATTATACCACTTCTAATTATCTTGACTTGCTGCCATCACTGGAAGATAACAGAACCACCTTTCCTTCTCGGCACCCTAACAAAAACTTTAGTATTTACAATAATCCTATTTGAAATCCTTCTCCCTGTTTTCTGGTTTGCTGGTTTAATTAAAAAATTTGATATTGAATCCAATAAATGGGGAAAATCTAAAACGTTCTGCGAATTTTTAGCAATAATCTTCTGGCTGGGCTCTCTTGTTTTGGAAAAACATCTTGGGATTCCTATTATTCAATTCTTAATCTATCTCATCATTTTGATTTTCATTACAGCCATTTTCTCCGCATATAAGAGTTTAGAAGAATATTGTAAATGTCCATAATAAAAAGCTCAGAGAAATCTGAGCTTTATTTTTATGGGCAATTTTGGGCGGTACAGGATTTGAACCTGTGACCCCTGCAATGTGAATGCAATGCTCTACCACTGAGCTAACCGCCCAATTTGTCTTCGCCCTCTGAACCTATTATAATAAAGTAACAAGGTTATGCAAATTTTTGAATTACATTTTAATCCTAAATTAAAGGAAAAGCAAGTTTTTGATAGTTTTGTTTATGAACCCCAAAATATTTATGAAAAAAAGCTGGGAACCTTATATATAATTGGGGAACTCCAAAATGTTTTGCCCCAAAACTTAAACCTATTAAACAACCTCGCCCAAATTATTAAGAAAAAATATTATGCCCTTTTTCTCAAAACTCCTGAAAGGGCTCTTTCTGAAACCCTGAAAGGAGCAAATGAATTTCTATCTGAAGAAGTAAAAAAAGATAATGTTGGCTGGCTGGGAAATCTAAATTTTAGTGTTCTCTCCTTAAAAGACCTTAAACTAACTTTCACGAAAACTGGTAATCTAAAAATTCTATTGATACGGAATGGACAAATAATTGACATTGGTAAAAATTTAGACCTGCAGGGAATCGACCCTTACCCCTTAAAGATTTTCTTTGATACTGCTTCAGGTAAACTCATCCAGAATGATATCCTCTTGGTCTTAACCAAAGAAGTACTTGAATTTTTCCATCAGCAAAATATATTATTTAAAATCGCCCGATTAGAAGCTTTTGATGAAAAAAAATTAAAAGAAATTTTACCCCCTCCTCTCTTTACAAAAGGTGAAGGAGCAAAGATTTCTGGAATTTGTTTTCTAACTATTATAAAAAAAGAAATTAGTCCGATTAAAAAACCTGAGAAAATTTTTTTTCAAAAAGAAGAAAATTTTGCTCTATCTCAAATCATTTTTTCTTCCCTAAAACCTTTTCAAAAAATAAATCCGATTAAATTTGTCTCGCAACTATTTAACAGGGTTCACCCCGTTAAATCCCGCAAAACAGGAATCGAAGCACTCAACGCTTTGAGTGCTCGATTATTTAACAGAGTAAATTTTAGACTGGAGGCCATTTCTTCTCAAGTTAAAAGTTTATCTAAACCCTTCACCATTTTTCGAGAAAAAATAGTGAAGAGTAAAAGTTCAAATATTAAAAAGAAATTAATTCTAATTCTTCTTTTAATTTTATTTCTCTTTTCGGGATTTTTAATGTTTAAAAAGAGAGAAGAAAAAAAGGACATTGAAATTAAGAATTCTCTAAATAGGGTGCAGGAAAAAGTTAATAAAGCAGAGAACTTTTTAATTTTTAAAAACGAAGCGAAAGCTAGCTCTCTTTTAGGAGAAGCCTGGCAAGAAATTTCACTTTTAACTGAAAAAAGGAATCCTTTTAAAGCTGAAACGCTTTCTTTAAAACAATCAATTAAAGAAAACCTGGAAAATTTGAATAAATTAGAGAAGATTGAAAATCCTGAAGAGGTATCAGAGCTTGAATATAAAAAAAGAGCAGATTCTCTCACCCCTCCAGAGAATCTCATTCCACCGCCAGAATCAGATTTCAATTTCGATTTATTCGCCTCTTATTTTTCAAATCTCTACTTTTTAGATAAAAAAACTTGTAAAATTATTAAATATCCCTATTTGGAAGCATCCAATTGGGGCCCTCCCCAAACCTGGAAAGAGCCAGATAATAATTGCTTTGAGCCAAAATCAATGGCGATTGACGGTTCAATCTGGATTTTGAATGGGGATAATTCAATTATCCGCTATCATTCCGGTTCTTTTCAGGAAAAAATAAATCTTGATTTCTTTCCTTTTCCGGAAGATATTATTAAAATAAAAACTAAACCTAATCTCCCTTATCTCTACTTATTGGAGCCCGGAAAAAAGCGGATAATTATCATTGATAAAGAAGGAAAAATTATCAAACAATTCCAAAGCGAAAAATTTGATGATTTAAAAGATTTTATTATTTCAGAAAACGGCAAAACAATTTGGCTCTTAAATGGATTAAAAGTATACCAAATAAAACTCTAATAAAAAACAGTCCGAGAATTTCTCTCGGACTGTTTTTGTTTAATTCTACTTCTTTGGCTACTGCTCAAGATTCTTTTTTCTTTTTCTCTTTTTTGATAACAAAAATAGAATAATGACTATAGCTGCAAGAATAACTAAAACCCAAAGAATGTTTTTTAAGTTAAATAAATTACCAACTGCTGCTAAAAGCCGACTTAGGCCTGTTTTCGGTTCCTCTTCTTCCTCCTCTTCTTCCTCCTCCTCTTCTTCGCCTACTACCGGACCTGGTTCTTCTTCCTCCTCTTCCTCCTCTTCTTCTTCTTCCTCCTCCTCCTCCTCTTCTTCCTCTTCACCGGCAGTCTCATCACCAGAAAGGGTGGTAAAACTATGCTCAATAGTAAGAGCGAAAGAACTGTGAGAAACACAACGATAATAATAAGTGGTACCCGGAATAAGGCCAGTAATAGTTATTGAATGGGCAGTTACTTTTTCATCACCGCTATCATCTCCTTCTTCTGCAAAATCGTAACCATACTTTGGAGGACCGGCGCTTAAGTCAAACTGTCCTGGTGTAGTATCGTAGATTACCTTACTTGTAGAGAGATAGTTAGTGGTCCAAATAACCGTCATACTGGTTTCTAAAAGGTCTATAATTTCTACTGGTTCAAAAATAGTCAGACCCCGCGGTAATCCGCCTCCGCCTCCGCCTCCGCCTTCTTGTCCCTGAAATCCAATTAAAATGTCAAAATTAGTTGTTTTTCCCTGCCACTCGTTTTCTTTTTCTGATGGAAAAGTAATCTCAAACTCATATTCTTTAAAACTATCGGCTGATATATTAGAAAGATTAGTTTCGCCGTCTTCATAAAAATTAAACAAAGTTTTCTCTCCTGTTGAACCACCGTACAAATCACTTCCTCCCTTTTCTTGAATAACTATTAATAGGGCTCTAGACAAATCATCGGTTGGTATATTGTTAGGATTAGGAAAACCAGGAAAATTTATAGCCTCGGTAATAACCATCTGTATTTGCTCACTGTTATTAGTAACTTTCACCCATCGAGCAACACTATTACCTGGCAAAAAATTAGCCTCACTGAACAAAGGATCATCTTGAAAATCTACATCTAAATTATCATTAGCATAGGCAGGGCTAACTAATAAAAACCCAGCACTGAAAATAGCAATTGTAATTATTAAAATGGATTTATTCATATTTTGCTTGAATCTGAATCAGCACCTCCGCCATTGTTGCCTTCATCATCTCCATTGCCACTATTACTTTCTCCGCCTACACTTCCATTAGAGGAATCATTATTTGGAATATCAGCTGGCTGAGGCTCTGGTTCTGGTGTTGGCTGTGGTTCTGCTGGTTCTGTTGGTTCTATCTCTGGTTCTGGTGCTGGTGTTAACTCTGGCTCTGGCTCTGGTTCTGGTTCTGGTTCTGGTTCTGGCTCTGGCTCGACTGGCTCTACTGGCTCTGGTTCTGGCTCTACTGGCTCTGGTTTGGGTTCTGGTTCTGGCTCTGGCTCGACTGGCTCTGGTTCTGGCTCTGGCTCGACTGGTTCTACTGGTTCTACTGGTTCTACTGGTTCTACTGGCTCTGGTTCTGGCTCGACTGGCTCTACTGGCTCTGGTTTGGGTTCTGGTTCTGGCTCGACTGGCTCTGGCTCGACTGGCTCTACTGGCTCTGGTTTGGGTTCTAACTCTAAAATGTTTGGTCCGCCAGGAGTAGGAATTGGGTCATACCAAGGACCAGTACCGTCAGGATAACGAGCATAAGATTTATTTTCCGGAGCTGGCCCACTATAAGTGTAAGAATCTATAAGTTGATTGCTATTATTATACAAACTTACTGAATCTCCATTATTATCCAAAAAACAGCCGTTCATAAACACCACCAGCCATTCGGTCCCTGAACCCTTGGACCCAATAATTGTTGAACCGGTATGGGTGTTTGATGAAGAAATAACCACGGCATTAAGAGCGGCATCTCGAATAAACCAGTCCTCTAAATTCACTGGCTGATCGCCGTTGTTATAAATTTCTACCCATTCTCCTTCAAGCCCTTGCAGAGAGCATTCATCTCCTTCGGGATTCGGCAAAAATTCATTCAAGACAATAATTTTTTCATCACGAAGCATTAAGTGGGTATATACTCTTTCTATATCACTAAAGCCATTAGAGTAATTTCCTAAATTATCCTGCCAACCCTCAAAGTCAAAATAAAACTGGCAGGGAGTATTTTTATATGTTTCAATATCTCCTGAAAAACTAATAATAAATTCCCAATTATTTGGTCCAGAAGAATAAACCGGTGGATTTAAGACAAAACCGGTTAGAGTGCCATTATATTTTGTTTCTCCGTTTAATCTTGCTTCTAAATCTAAAGAGGGGCAAAGAGGTCCAGCGAAGTCAGTTCCCTTAATTATATATTGAAACAATAGACTGCCCTGGTCTATAACCCAGATATTTCTGACAGCCGCTTTATAGGGAGTAAAATTAAGAGAAGAATCACCGGGCGCATTGAGAGAAAAATCTAAAGCGCCGGATTGACAACTATTAAGGTTAGAACTCTCGGTATCGTTAAAATAAGCGGAAGTTTTGCCAACAGCGGAAAACCCGGTCCAGTTAAGACCGACGAATATTAAAATTATAACTATTCTCAAAATAGATGCTTTAATCACTTTCTTATATTGATTCTTTGGTTTTCTTTTTTTTAACCTCACCATAAATTTTCTTTACTTCATCAAAAATAATAATGGCTGCCGGGACAATAATTATTAAAGCAAATCCAACCGGTTTTTTGGCAAAATCCACTACGTAACCAAAATAAGGGACATCAATCAAAACTTTGCCAATAATTTCGTCTTTAGAAATTTCTTTTTGGTCCGGGGCGTTATTAGCGTCGCCTTTGGTGATATAAGAAATTCTGCCCTCGGTAATTTTCATATCATAAATTCGATGAGTAGTCGGCGCTTTGGTCCTGGTCACCTCGCCAAAAGAGATAACATCACCAATCTTATAATCTTCCATTGGCTTTACCATCACAATTCCTCCCATCTTAATTACCGGCTCCATTGAACCAGATTGAACAACCATTAACCTATAATTCCCGGTAATCGGAAGAACCGAAACAATCAGCAAAAGCGCGATTGCGACAATAAAGACAATAACAATATAATAAACAATTTTTAATGGTTTCATATTTTAAAGCCTTTATAGCCCCGCCCTTTTTTGAAAGAGCGAGACAAAAAGGTTTCAAACTTTATGCTCTATGGCTGTTGAACACCATTGAAGTTTAAATCAAAGGTAATGTTGCCATTAGCAATATTATTGCCGGCAGTAGATGGAATACTGAATTTAATTACCCAAGGACCAGTGTCTTTTCCTTGAGCCAATACTGGTTCTAACCAAGGATTGTCATCTGGGGTCGTCCAGGCTCTTATTGACCAAGGGCCTAATTTATGGCTTCCGTCTCCCCAGCTGATTTCCATAAGAACTTCATCCCATAAATGACCGTTTGTATAACTGGTTACCTTAATCTCAGGTCTTACTCTTAAGGTAATCGGCGAAGCACTATCATTCTTTAAATAAACATTATAAGAATCGCTCCAGCCGGGATAAAGATTGGTCCAAGCCGCGCCCCCGTAAGAATCAGCCCAAGGTTGGGCTGGATTATTCCTTATTTTCAAATCAGCATTTCCAGCAGAAAAGGTATTACCCTGACTAACTGCTGAATTGCTAAAATAAGCCCAAGTTCCGCCAATACCAATAGCGGCAACTATTCCGATAATTGATATACTTATTAAGATTTTCTTGTTCATATTCTTAATTTTGTTTCTTTATTTCTTCTATCGACCTTTGTCTTCTTTCGGGTTTTACCTTAAAACCTTTATAGGTTACCCCAATTTTGGCATAAGGAAAGTTTACCCTGTATTGAACCAAGTTCTAATTTAGGGCTTTGAGGCAACCGAAAAGAATTCAAGAGTTACTTATCTGTGTCTGTATAAGTCATCAAAGCGGTCTCAAACAAGAAATCACCTGTATTCGTCCACGATAATGCGTTGCCAGTTAAACTGCTAGTTGGAACTAACCAAATCTTAGCGCCTTCTGGGTGATTCTCGTCCGACCAGGTATTCCAATCTGGAAGATCTATGCCAAGATCAACTGATTGACCGGGGACATTTATATTGCCAGAAGTAGCTGTCATAGGAGCACCGATTAATTGAACTGTCTTAGTAGCACCGCTACCCCAGGAATCGGGATAGTAAATCAATTGATATTCACCATCAACCAATCCTGTTGCCGTAAAGTCGTAATCAAAAGTCGGACTTGTCAGATTATAGGTCAAAATTCCCTTAATACCATCATTTTCTATAATCTGCCAATCGGGATCTCCGGTTTTGTTCTCTAAAACAAGTGAACCGGTAAGTTGTTCAGCATAAATCTTAATGTCAAAATTCATTGTATCGGCCTGGGCCCAGTTACCAGTTTGGGGAATCAAATGATAACTCTGAGTAACTTCCATACTTCCTTTTGCCGGGATCATACCCAAGAAAATTGACTTGCCGTTAACCTGTCCAACCCTTTTATCATCTTCATCTTTGTAGATGATTTGATGCCAATCATTTGGATTGTCCTCAATAGGAACTATTACTGAAAGGTCATAATTCATCCAATCATGAAGGTTAGATTTTGCTTTATACTCCCAATAAGGATTATCGTTAAGTATATCACAGGCTTGGTTTTTGGAATCCCAAACTCCATAAAATCCACCATTATCATAGACACATTCCGGCTCATTGATAGGGTTATCAATGGTTTCGGTAACCGTTATTGTCTTCCAAACGTTAACCGGGTTATCTCCTGGATTTTTGATATTGAAAGTTATGTATCCAGTTTCGCAGGGTTTCATATCTTCAATATGATAACTTTCTGTCCAAGGATTTTGGTCGCCAATATTTATGTCAATAACGCCGGTGCTGAAAGTATTACCTTTGCTTGTTTCGGTATCGCTGAAATAAGCAATGGTTCCTCCGACAGCAATGACAGCAACTACTCCAATTACACTTAAACTAATTAGAATTTTTTTATTCATTTTAGTTTTTGTTAATTAATTAATAATTGTTTAAGTGGCTTGCCTCAGGTTCTCCACCCTAAGCGCTCCCCCTTTTAATCCTCCTATTTAGTTAGGACTGGAGGACTTAGGGTAAGCCACTCTTGGCCGACCTTTCCGGGCGCTCAATAAATTTGAGCGCTCGGTTACTCCAAATAAAAACGGAGTCCAAGCTTTAACCCATAAAAATTACGAATTAAGGTTTGGATTCCTTTTTTTAAAAAAACAAAATTTCCTTTTTCGGAAAAATTTTTGGCAAGAACGCTTCTTACTAATTCGCCATTGAAACAACACTAACTATTCATCTAGTTCCTCCTCTAGATTGCTTAATTGTATGTTATGATGACATTATCATAAAGCCAAGGGACTTGTCAAGTATAGCCCTCTATCCAATCCCCAACCTTAAAAGGAAATTATATCTGGACACCAAAATTAAGGAGGAAAAACCAATCTAATCCGGTGTCCAGATATAATTCCCTTTTTCTTCTCACCTAAAAAGCATAGCTTAAACGCTATGCTAGATATTTTATAGTAGCAAACTTTAAAATTTTTGTCAAACAAGTGGCAGAGAATTAGTCTCTGCCACTTTTGTCCTACTTGTGTCCTACTTCAATTCTATCTTTCCGCCTACTGCCTCAAATTTCTTTTTCATATCTTCGGCCTCTTCTTTTTTTACATTCTCTTTTACTACTTGAGGACCTTTTTCTACAGCATCTACTAAATCCTTTGAATCTTTTAATCCTTTCTGGGTAATGTCTCTTACTAATTTTATTACCTGAATTTTTTGAGGTCCAACTTCTTTCAATTCAATATTGAAAACACTTTTTTCCTCAGCTGGGGCAGATGCCTCGGCTCCAGTTGCTGAAACAGCCGGGGCTGCTGCTTTGGAAGCAGCAGCCGACACTCCGAATTTCTTCTCCAAGACCTTCACTAATTCAGATAAATCTAAAACAGACATTTTTTCTATTTCTTCCACCAGGGCTTTAAATTTTTTCGGCACTTCCACTTTTTCTTTTTTTTCTGCCTTGCTTAATTCTTCCCTTTTTGGTTTTTCTTTTTTCTCCGGCTCCTCTTTAGGAACCTCTTTTTTAACTTCCTCCTTTTTCTCTTCTTCCTTTTTCTCTTCTGCCATAGGTTTAACAAATAGTCAATGCTTAAATCTCAATTATCAAAAATTGAAAATTAAAACATTGAAAATTGATTTAAAATTAATAATTAAAAATTGAAAATTATGTCTTGGCGTTAGCCAAAACATATATTAGACCTTTAATATTGTTTTGTAAAACATTAATAAATCCTGAAATTGGATTTGAAATGCTTCCAATAACTTCTGCTAAAAGTTCTTCTTTAGAGGGTATTTTTGCTAAAGTAATAACTTCTTCGGCTTCTCTAAATTTATTTTCGAAAAGACCTCCTAAAATTTTTAAATCCTTATTTTCTAATCTAAATTTATAAGCGATTTTAGCCGGTACAATTTTATCCTTAAAACCAAAAATTAAGCCAACCTGACCCTCTAATTTTTTGACATCAAAATCAAACTTCTTTTCTTCAAAAATCTTACCTAACAGGGTTTTCTTGGCAATAGTTAATAAACAATCAACTGCTTTTAATTTCTCTCTTAAAGCAAAAAGTTGGTCGGCTTTTATACCCTCAATTGCAACAAAAACTATTGTTTTTTGCTTATCAATTTTTTCTTTTAAATCTTCTATAATTTTTTGTTTTCGTTCACGTGTTAAAGCCATAATTAAAAAAAACTGCCACCATAGATAGCATTTAATTAACAGAAACAGTTCTCTGTTATTTAATTTATGCCTCGATAGGACTTACTCGCCCTCTTAAGTTTTGCTTTACAAAATTTAAGAGGGTAAACCCATTGTCTATGGCTATTTACTTAACGTAGTTTATATTACTCTCTTTAAAAAGGTTGTCAACTCCAATCTACAATTTACAATCTCAAATCTACAATAAACTTATTCCTCAATACAAAGGAGTTTCTGGCGGGTGTCGCAATACTTTCCTTGATACATTGTGAAAGCATTACTGCCTGCTTCTCCTCCTGTCAATCCGCTAGATAGTCCGCCTAAAGCAACTGCATCCGTAAATTTTCCTTGGGGGGTATAACAAGTAGGAAATAATGGCTTTGACGTATCTCTTGGCACAGGATAACCCTCAACAAATCTATTTCCTTGCGTCCAATTCTGACAGGTGGCAGTAAAGCTATATTTTTCAGCAAGATCTACAGAGACCTTGGCAATTAAAACGCAATTTTGTTTACTTTTCTCATCAACTCTCCCAAGCCAGAGATTTTTAAAATCATTCAAAAAACTATCTTCTAATTTTTCTTCATTGATTATTAAAAGGTTTGAAAACTTTTTTAAAAATCCCTGAAAATCTTTCCCTAAAAGACGATGACAAGTGGCTTTTCTCTCGATTAAAGTAGCTACTGGTTCGGCTTCAATAAAAATACCTTTTGTTTTCCTCGGAGTTTTTTCCATTCTTTTGACAGCTAATTCTTCCTCTTTGTCTCCACCAAGAAAGGCATGCCAGGTTCCTCCAAAGTTCTGTTCTTCGGCTTCTTCCTGACATATTCTATCAGCTCCTTCAACCCCTTCTAAGTTTCCGGTATATTTTTCTTTAGTAATAAAAACTCTCCTTAAATCCGGCAAATCACTGGGAAGATAGAGCCATTCATTTTTGATAGACAAACTATCACAATTAGCAAGTTCTGGATAAACGATTGCAAATGCCCCGTCTGAATAATCTATTTTATTGCCTTTTTGCCAAGGGTATTCAAAGACCGCAACCCAATAATCATCTCCGTATTCTTGGCCGGGATAAATCTTCCAGCCATATTCTCCTAATTCAGCATAAACATTTTTAGCAATCCATTTTGGCTCTTTTCCTTTAAACAAAACAATACCGACTTTCTTTATACCCTTTGCTTTCCAGGTAATTTTATAACTCTGTCCAATTCCCCATTCTTCGCCTCCATTAGGTATTTCAATTTTAATACTTTTTGTAAGTTGAGAAAAAAATAGAAAAAATATAAATCCAAAAACTATCAAGACCGCTGCTATTATGATATAGATTAAACTTTTTTCAATTGTAAATTTTTCCAATAATGACTTGTTCATTGAATTAGATATTAGGTTCAATGGGAGGGCAAGGCGGACTAATTTGTTTTTTTAAACTTTCTTTAATTTCTTTTTTCTGTTCGGCATTATATCTCTCTGAAGGAGTCCAGAAAATTCCCAGATAAATATCTTTAGAATTTCGGCCACAGTTCTCTACCCAGCATTTATATTGTTCGTGTCTTAAAAGCTGCTCTCTCCCCTCTGTTTGTCCAATATAGATTATATCATATTCTTCGTTTTTTTTACATAAAATTGTATAGAGGGCAGCTTCTTTTATAAATTGACTCTTCTTTAATAACCAAGGGCCGGTAAAATAATATTCACCAACATTGATAAATTGAGGCGGAGGAGGAAAATCAACAGCCAGAGAAGAAGGAAATTCTTCCGAAACCTCTTGGGGTTGCAAGGTTTCTCCTTTCCGAAGAAGATAGCTGACCAAAAAGAAAACAAGAGCAACTATTAAGATTGTCAAAAAACCATAGAGAGAATTCAATAAAATTTTACTGCCCTGCTTTTCTCTCTCTTCATCATCCTTGGCTTTTAATAAAATGATTCCTCCTCGTATAAATATAATAAAAACAACAAAGAAAATAAAAGTTAAAACTAATACGGGAAGATTTGCTAAAAAATCAAAACCATTCATAATTTAAGAAGATTAATTATTGCTTCAGCGAATTCCTTAGCAGCAATAGGTCCGTTAGCAGTAACTATTCTTTTGTCAGTAACCACTGAATCTGATTGGAAAATTGCTCCTGAGTCCTCTAAGATTTTAATTCCGGATTTATCCATCGGAGAACTCCAGACCGTTGCTTTTTTCCCTTCTAAAACTCCGGCTTTTGCTAAAATAACCGGAGAAATACAAATTGAAGCCAGAACTTTATTTTGAGCGGAGCGAAAATCAAGGTTCTGCTGAGCCGAAGGCGAGGTATGGTTCTTATTTTGAGAAACTGTTTCTTGGGCTATTCTATAAGATTTCTCATTGTCTAGATTTTTAAGACATCCCGAACCGCCAATAAAAACTACTGCGTCAAAATCAGCCGGATTTAAATTCTCAAGCAAGAAATCAACCTTAACGTCTCCCCCACTGGCACCAACAGCAATTCCCGGTTTATTGCTAACAGTAGTTATTTCTGCTCCCGCTTTCTTCAAAATCCCTTTTGGAATAAAATATTCCTCGTCGCGGAAATCCCGAAAAGCAATAACCATTGCTATTTTTTTATTTTCTAATGCGTTTGGCATAATAATTTTTTCGGAAGGAACAATTCTCTTCCCTCTTTTCGCTAAATTTTGATAAATTAAAACTCCACCTATAAGTATTATAGCAATTATTACAACTAAGAACAAAACTTTTTTCATTTTAGATACTTTGCCTTGGCAATATTATGCTCTTCCAAGGTTTTGCTGAAAATTGTCTCTCCTTCCGGGGTAGATAAATAATAAAAATATTGGCTGTTTTGGGGATAAATTGCCGCTAAAATACTTTCAAAGCCGGGATTAGAAATAGGGCCCAGGGGCAGACCTTTATATTTATAGGTATTATAGGGAGAATCTATTTTGAGGTCTGCTTTTGAAATTTTTGTTGTTTTTTTAGCAGTAATGTAGATTATAGCTGCATCAACCTGCAAGGGAATGCCATTTTTTAATCTTTTCCATAAAATTCCGGAAACAATTTTTTTGTCTTCAGGAGTTTGAACCTCCTTTTCAATCAAGGAAGCTATTATTACTATCTCAAAGATTAATTTTCCCTGGAAAATCATTTCTTTTCTTAAGTCCTGATTTAATTTCTTATCGAAATTAGTCAGCATTTTGCTAACAATTTCTTCAATTCTATCCTCTGGCAAAATCTCATAGGTATCAGGAAAAAGATAACCTTCTAAGCCAACATTTTTGGGTTTATCGGCTAAAAAATCAAATTCTTTACTAAAGTCCTGACATCCCGGCAAATCAGGTATTTTTGAATAATCTGCTAAAGGAAAACCAGTTATTTCAAAAATCTCTTCGGCCGTAAACATTCCTTTATTCTCAAAATACCAACCAATATCTCTTAAATCCCAGCCCTCAATTATGGTAATCTTCTTCTTAATAACATCACCTGACACTAATTTTTTTACAATGTCTGGAATACTCATTGATTTTGAAAATGAATATTCTCCCGCTTTAAGGTCGCTGGAAACTCCGCTGGCTAAAATGTAAAATCTAAAAAGCAAACTATATCTAATTAGACCTTGCTGTTCTAAATTAGTGGAAATTTCTTTAACTCCCTCTCCTTTTTTCACTAAAAAGGCTGCTGTCTCGCTAGAGCCGGGTTCTTTTGGCGCATAAATGCCAAAGCCAATAAAAACACAACCAAATAAAATAATTAATATTGCAATTAAAAAATGTCTCATCTGTTTAAATTGAGGATTTAAACACTATCTGCTTTCTCTAAAAGAATATTTTTGTTTACTGCTTACTGATTACTGATTAATGGCACAAAGGCAAAACCAGGATATTCGGTTTTTTTAAATTCTTTATCAGATATTTTCTCTAAAAGCCAGATAGAAGATTTAATAGGGGCAACTATTTTACCGCCGATTTTTAGCTGTTCTTTCCAGGGTTGAGGGGTTTTTTCGGCCGAGGCAGAAGCCAAGATTTTATCAAAAGGGGCTTCTTTTATATACCCCTTGGAACCATCCTCACAAATAACTTTCACTATCCCCTTCTCTATAAAATTGTATTTAGCTACATTTTGTTCTCCAAATTCTTTTAATTCCGGAATGAGTTCTATTGAGATAATTTTTCCTTCCGTCCCCACTATATAGGCCAAAAGGGCTGTCATCCAACCAGAACCAGAACCAATGTCTAAAATCTTTTCTCCGGGTCTCGGCTCTAATTGTTCAATCATAAAAGCAACCACTAATGGCTGGGAAATTGTCTGGCCCTGACCAATAGGCAAGGCCTCATTCACATCCGCTAAATTTTTAATGTCTTCTGGCAAAAAATCTATCCTTTTTATCTCTCTAAAGGCCTCAATTATTCTTGGAGTTTTCAGCCATCCTTCTTGAATTAAATTATCTATTAGAGCCATATTTTCGTTTCAATTCTTTTAATTTCGTCCTAATCTTCCGCCTTTGCCAAAAAGAAATTCTATCAATAAACAAAATCCCGTCCAAATGGTCAATTTCGTGCTGAAAAACTCGAGCCAAAAGCCCTTTAGTTTTTAATTTAATTTTTTTGCCGTTTATATCTATTCCTTCAATTTCTACCTCTTTGACTCTTTTTATTTTTAGAAAGATACCGGGAAAACTTAAACACCCTTCCTCACCTATTTCTGTCTCCCGGCCTTTCTTTAAAATTTTAGGATTAACTAAACCTAAGATGCGCCGATTTTCTAAATTAAGTACTACAATAACTCTTTTTGATATTCCGACCTGGGGAGCAGCTAATCCAATTCCTTGATTTCTTTCCATTGTCTGAGCCATATCAACAATAAGCTTTTTGAGCTTTTTATCAACTTTTTTCACATCTTGGCACTTCCTTCTTAAAACCGGCTCATTAAATTTTTTAATCTCTAAAATTGCCATATCTTCATTTTAAGATTATGTGTTTATTCTTTAGCGAAAAAAGGTTCTAGCGAACGAAGTGAGCTACGGTTCTTATTTTAACTTATTTGAACTAAAATGAAAAGATAAAATGCGCGCCGAAAGCGCGCATTTTATCTTGCGGGTCCGCTCTGATTCGAACAGAGAACACTGCTTTTGGAGAGCAGAATTATACCATTTAACTACGGACCCTTATTTTTTCATCTCTTTATGTACCGTATGCTTTCGGCACCATTTGCATGATTTTTTCAAATCAATACACGGATTTTACGGCAGATCCTATATAGGATTAATTGTTTTTCTTGCTTTTAAATGATCCTCAACACCATTATGTTCTTTTCAAGATATTTGTCAAGCACTTGCCTGTGGATAACTATTAGGGGGTTTTAGACCGCAGAGTTTCTTTGATTTTCTTTTTGGTCTGTTCAGAATGTCTTCGCCCCTTATTGGCATCGCTTATCTTCTTCTTATGCTGAAAGCTCAAGCGCTTTCCCTCCCAGTAATCTTTTTCTTTATAGGGAGAGGTTTGACCTGTTTTCTTTAATTCACGGTAATATATCTGTTTTACTCTTGTCTCTGAAATATTAAAAAGCCGAGCTAAATTCTTAAAAGTCATCTTAGCTTTTAGCTCGACGAGTTTCTTGTTTCTATTAATTTTTGGTACTGGTCCTTTTGCCATACACTTTTATTATAGTCATCCTAAAATGCTTGTCAAGTTCTTGCCTGTGGATAACTATTGCCTCAGTAAAAAGGCAATGCTAAAAAGCAAAGGCATACAGCTGTCGAGCCTCTTTTTTGATTCGCAATTATGTTGTTGCCATTATCTTTCTGTATTCCACCTCCAACTCTTTGTTGCTTATCATTGTATAAACATAAGAGCTACTGAGGGCAGCGTGTCCTAGTATATTGGAGATCAGAGAATTATTTGCCCCTCTCTTTGCCAGCTCATGACCCAGACGATGTCTGAAACTGTGAGCATTAAGTGTTGTGATCTCTGCCTTTGTTGAGTAACGCCTCAGAAAAATAGCAACTGCACCGTTACTTAATCTCTTTCCTAACTGCCACCTGCAAGCCCCCACAAATAATGCCTCGGGGTCTGTGAATTCCGTTCTTTGCGCTAATTCTTCTCTCTTTTCAACCCATCGGTTAAGATTCTTGCTTGTTTCTTCTGTCCAGAAAATTTGTCGGAAAGGATTCTTTCCCTTGCTTTTTTCTGTCTTTACTACTGCCTTCATTTGGTCAACTTTCACTTCTGGCATATTAAGGGACATTAACTCCCCCACTCTTGCCCCTGTATCCCAAAGCATGTTCACAATCGCCAGATTGCGGATGTGTCGTGGATCATTGGATTCGTTAGGAATTACCTCCAATAGCCTCTGGTATTCTTGTTCTGTGGCTACTCTTGGCGGATTGTATTCCCTCCTTGGAATTGGTATCAGTTCGTAATTCAACACTTGGTGTCCCTGCCTTGCATAAAACTGATAAAACTTCCTTAGCGCTATGCTTTTTGTCACGAACCCGTTCCACTTCCAGCCGAGATCTCCCATCATATTGAAATATCCAGTGATGTCTTCCAATTGCACATTTTCAATTTCGGGATTTCTCATAAATAAGCAGAACTGCCTAAGGTCAAGATGGTATCCTTTCAGGGTGCCTTCTTTTGCATTGATCTGTTTCCATTCGAGGAATTTGTCAATTGCTTCTTTGAATTTCATAAAACTACC
>CAYMJA010000009.1:0-19398 GCA_964391095.1 uncultured Candidatus Saccharibacteria bacterium | reverse complement strand
GCTCTTCCACAAAATTTTTAATATTGGAAGATAACCAATGGTAACGCCGGGCTTTCTTAATTTCTAAATTCATCCCCTGTTGAATTACCGCCCATTGGCCGGATTTTGTAAAAATAAAATTGTGATGATACAGCTGAAAATTATCCTGAATTAAACTCGAATCTACTTTTGCTGCCATTTTTGATGCGTAAATTAAATCCGGGGCGAATAAAAAACCGCGTGATATTCCGTAGGTCTCAATTTCCTCAGGCGTTTTTCTTGACTCCCTCTTGCCTCCGCAGACATAAATGCCCAATTGGTCTTGAATATCAAAAATTCCGGCTTTCAAAGCGCCTAAAGTAGTAGTGGTTAAACCTGAACTATTCCAATCAAAGCCTATCACACAGCCAAGTGATTGAAACCAAATCGGGTCAGATAATCTCCTCAAAATTTCTTCTGGTCCGAATTCCTCTCTAATAGCCAATATTATTCCTCGAGAAAGCCGCTTCATTCTTTCAAACAGCCATCGAGGGCAACGGCCATAATCCAATGGAATTGTAGCAATTCCTGTCTTCATTAAATTAATTTTAACAAAAAACCGGCTTTTCAGCCAGTTGAATAAATCTTTAACTCTAGTAGAAAATCATTTTATCCGAGAAATTCGAATAAGACCGCTACAAGGGACAATCTCGATTCCTTGTTTTTCTAATTCGTCTAAAAATAAATTCACTCCTAAAGAATCAGAAGACATATGGCCGGCAATCACTACGTTGATATTAGCAGTTTCTGCCTCTTTCCGGTGTTCTTCTGATTGATGCATTCCTACCACGGTTCCGATTCCAGCATTAGCCATTTTCTCATATAATTTTGGAGAGCCCTCTGTACCGCCAGTAATCTCGGTCAAGGCAATCTTACCGCAACGGTTTTCCTTATCACCAACGAAAATTTTAGGACCCGCTCCAATCTTCATTGCTTCTCTATACTCTGGAATCTCTTTTAATAAATTAATTAAATCTCCAATCCTTTCCGGCTTTTTTTCTTCTATTAAATCTTTTAAAAATTTTGCTGCTAAATTATCGCAAGGAGTATGAGAGTTCGTTAAATTCATTTCTAAAAGTCGGGCTGTATCAACGGTTCTTTGATAATTAGTTGCATTTACTCCTCTGGCCACTTCTTCAATTCTTTCTTTCATCAAACCCTCTGAGATATTAATTGGTACGCCATAGTATTTTAAAACATCACATTGTAAACTCATTACATCTGCTAATTGAGCTAAACCCTTTCCTATTGGGTGATGAGCAATAATTAAATCAATACCTCCTAATTCCTTGGCTAATAAAATTTCTGCCGGTCCAATATCAATTCCTACTAAAACTTTTTTAATCTCTTTATCATCAGCGATATAATAAATTCTGGAATCTAAATAGGGATTTTCTAAGGCGTCTTTATCAAATTCATCTTTTTCTTCCTCATCCATTTTTTCATATTTCTTGCTTTTATTTTCTAAGAATTTTTTAACCCCTTCTCTTCCTCGAAAATCAGCTTCAATACCCATTTTTATTGATAAGTTGAAAATTTCATTTGTTTTCATAAGTCCGTGTTTTTATTTTTTAATCTTTTTATATAATTGATTAATTAATTTTTCTTGCTCTTTTATATCCAAGACCTCCCTCCGAATCCGGGCTTTCTCTTTTCTTATAAATTTGCGAATAGATTTGGGCATACGTTTCTTCCCCATAATACGAGAAAATAACTCCTGTTATTAAAGCTAAAATTAAAGAAAAAAATAATAACATAAAAAGTATTTTATAGTTTAATCTAAAATAGAATAAAAATCAACCCCTTGTGCTTGATTTTGAAAAAAGAGGTGTAACTTTTGTCACACCTCATAGTTTGAAAATGTATTCCGAGAACCAAGAGCCAAAGCCCTAATTCAAGGAACAAAGAGTAAAAGACCGAATTCCAGTACTACCCGAGGAAAAGCAACCCGCTAGAATAGCTATCGTTAGCATTAGACGGGCTATCCGTGCGGCCAAAGTCGAGGCGACTAACGTCCTCAACAACAACAAAGCAAAACGAATAGTTAGCAGACCGTCTGGAAAAAGCGGCTAGGTACAAACCAGGGGTCCTGTAGTCCCGAGCCAGGACATCTGGATACATTAGCATAGCAATAGCAGTGTCCAAACCAGAGAGGATAAATCCTTTTGGCAAAGTTGCCATCTGCTCTCTACTGGCATTAATAGAAAAACCCTGTAAAGAGTTCGGGAAGTGAATCCCGATGACTGGCTCCCGCTTCATCCGCTCAATGAGCTGGTTGTGGTGACTGCTATCAATAACTGAAACATCGCTTGCAAGAGTTCCTTTTCGATAATTGTAGAATTCCCTGTTACCGAAAGCTTTGATGTAGCTCCTACTGACCGCCTCGAGATATCGCTCAAGCTCTGCGCCAACATCATCGGTCTCCATCCTAGGCAGAACTATGGGCAACCAGACACCATTGGCAATGTTAGCAATTTGGGAGTTATCCCGAACTAATGACAACAAACGCTCGGTTTCTTGCTGGAATCGCTCGGCAGTAATACCTGTATAAACACTCAATTCACCATGCAAACGCAGGATGCGATTGGCATAGTTAACTTCCTGTTTCAGTTTAGGCCGACCCAATCGAAAATTCTGATCAGGGTCGCGTACTCTCGCACTGAGACCTTCTGGAACGCATCGGCCTCTTTTATCAAAGAGCGTTTTGAGAACCTCTTTCAAAACAACCCTTACCTCCCCTCTCTGAATTCGTCTGGCGTTTTCTTCGCCCAAGTTTTTAACCAGAGCATTCAACTGGCCAGTCGTCCAGTTCTGAACCATCCATCTATCACTCATTTTGTCCTCCTTTCAGGCTATATTGCCCGAATTTTGATTCTGCCTCTTCCCCGAGGCCTGGGATTCTCTCGCTATGAAAGAATATATTATTATAGCAATAATATCCTAAAAAAGTCAATAGTTGAATAATGTGTGTGATTGAATTAGTATAATTTTTTGTGATATAGAATAAACTGTTCTTTTTATCCTTACTCCCCTTTAATTACCGCTAAAGGCACTAATTTTGCAACTTTTTTTGAAAGACCGGCTCGATGAACAACCTCTACTACCTCATCAACGTCCTTATAAGCTAAGGGGGCTTCTTCAGCAATTCCTCTCATTGACCGACATTTTATAATTATTCCTTTTTCATTTAATCTTCTGACTACTTCTTCCCCTCTAACTTTTCTCATCGCCGCATGCCTCGACATTGCTCTGCCAGCACCGTGGTTCACGGTGTACCAGGCCTCTTTTGATTTTTCAGTTCCCACACAAATATAAGAAGCAGTACCCATCGTGCCTGGAATTAAAACTGGTTGACCAACTTCTTTATACTTTTCTGGAATATCTAGATGCCCTGGTGGGAAAGCCCTTGTTGCTCCTTTTCGATGAACAATCAATTTCATTCTTTCACCGTCTACTTCGTGCTCCTCAATTTTAGCAATGTTATGAGCTACATCATAAAGCAATTTCAAATCCGCCTTTTCTCCTAAAATATCTCTCCAGGCCTCTCTGATATAATGAGTTATCATCTGTCTGTTCGCCCAAGCGTAATTACAAGCGGCTGACATTGCCTTAAAAAACTTTTGTCCTTCAGGAGAATTAAACGGAACACAAGCCAATTCTCTATCTGGAAGTTCGATTTTATATTTTGGTAAAGATTGCATTACTATTCTCAAATAATCAGTACAATTTTGATGCCCAAGGCCGCGAGACCCGGTATGAATCATTATCACTATTTGGTCTTTAAACAATCCAAAAACTCCCGCTACTTTTTCATCAAAAATTTCCTCTACTTTCTGAACTTCGCAAAAATGATTTCCAGAGCCGAGAGTCCCTACCTGATCCCTCCCTCGATTTTTAGCATGTTCTGACACGCAAGCGGCATCCGCTTCCTTCATTTTTCCTCTCTCTTCACAATTTTCAATATCTTCTTTCTCTCCATAACCTTGCTCTACTAATCTTGGCACTCCTCCCTCTAAAATTTTGTTGATTTGGTCAATTGACAACTTTATTTTTCTTCCTCTTCCTAAACCAGATGGGACTTCTTTTTGAATCTCAGTAGCTAATTTATCTAAATAGGGCTTAATTTCTTTTTCAGTGTATTGTGATTTTAACAATCTAACCCCACAATTTTGATCGTACCCAATTCCGCCAGGTGAAATTACGCCTTCAGGATATCCAGTTGCTGCTACACCTCCTATAACGAATCCGTAACCTGTGTGACAGTCAGGCATAGCCAAAGAATATTTTACAATTCCTGGCAAAGAAGCGACATTAATGACTTGTTTTGTTGCATCAGGTTCTATCTTATCTAGCAGTGTTTCTGAAGCATAAATCCTAGCTGGTACTCTCATATCTTTCCTAAAAGATTTAGGGATCTCCCAGAGCCAGTTGTTTATTTTTATAAAATCTTCTTTTTTCATAAACTCGATACCAATACACCAATAAAACACGAATGACACTAATAAACTTATTCGTAACGTTGGTGTCAATTCGTATATTAGTGCCGTGTTAATTCATTTTAACTTATTCCCTCAATTTTTCCAAAAAGAAAAAGCTCAGTTTAATTAGTTTAAACCGAGCTTAAAAATATAAGGAAATTATTTCCTTTTTCAGATTAACACCGGAAGATAGTAAATAATTCCGGCGTCAATCAAGCTTGTTACTATAACCGTTACCAGAAAGAGACGAAAGGGAAACATTTTTTTCATAGGAAGTTTGTTCATGAAGGAGAGATACAAATATCCAACGATACTAACAGCAAAAGTAGCAATAACAATAGCAAGAATAGCGGCAGCGACAAAAATAGATATAAATGTCTGTTCTGAAGCTGGTTTATTCACCAACAAGCAGACCAAAACTGTAGACGTTAAAACCATTACTACAGATATTATTCCACCTATTATTAACCATTGTGTTTTTGATATGGTCGACCAGAAATTTTTCATCTTTCTTCACCTCTCTCCTTATCAAATTGTTAATTTACTATTTCTTTTTTTCAATTTAAGTTGTATCATCTATCCATAATTTTGTCAAGTTTTTTCGGTTTTTAAATTCTTCTCTAACTATCTGGCGGTCATCCCAGGGTATTTTTTTGCCTTTCTCTACACAGAGCCAGGGCTCACATCCTTTGCCGGTAATTATCACAACATCATCTGGTTCTGCTAATTCAAGCGCCTTTCTAATTGCCTTTCTTCTGTCTAAAATTTTTAAAACCGCTGATTTGCGCCGGCTGTCGGGCTGATTTGCCCTAACGCTTTCAACGCCGGAAGCCACTTGATTTATAATCTCCATTGGATTTTCGTCATAGGGGTCTTCATTGGTGACAATGATTTCTCTACAATACTCAGCCGCCAGTTTCCCTAAAACCGGCCTTTTCCATTTATCCCGACCCCCGCCGCAAGCACCTAAGACACAGACAAGTTTTGAGTTTTGAGTTCTGGCTCTTGCCCTGTTTAATGTTTTATAAACATTGAGTAGGGCTTCCGGCGTATGGGCATAATCAACAATCACCGTAAAAGGATTTTTAACCACAATTTCCATTCTTCCGGGAATCTCTTTTACTTTTTCTAAGGCTATTTTGCAGCTTTCCAGAGATATTCCCTGCGATAATCCAACACAAATCGCCGCTAAGGCGTTGTATATATTAAACTTACCAAGTAAATTAAGATTAAATTGTCTATTCTGAACTTCAAAACTTATATGTTTTTCTGTGGTAGAAAACGATGAGCAACGAACAATGAACAATTTTTTATTACTCGCTGTCTGCTGCTTGCTGTTCATTGTGTGGCCATATTTTTTTCCAGCCGGAATTTCTAAAAAATATTTCGCGTTTTTATCATCTAAGTTAATAATGTGAATTTTCTTTGTGCTTTTGAAAAGTTTTAATTTTGCTTTTCTATAATTTTCAAACCCTTTGTGGGATTCAATATGTTCGGGGCTTAAATTGGTAAATACAGCAGCATCAAAATCAATAAATTTATGGCGATATTGTTTTATCCCTTCAGAGGTTATTTCTAAAACTACATATTTACAACCGGCTCTAAGCGCTTGTCTTAGAAACTTTTGAAGTTTCATTCTTCCGGGCATAGTCATTTTTAATCTATTTTCCCATTCTTGTTTTCCAATCTTAAATTTAATTGAAGACAAAGAAGCTACTTTGTAGCCAGTTTCTTCAAAAATTCTGGCGGTCAATTCCACTACCGTGGATTTCCCGCTGGTCCCAGTCACTCCAATAACCACCATTTCTCTTGAAGGAAATCTATATAAAAAAGCGCCTATTAATGCCCAGGAAAAGTGATAAAAACCTAATAAAAAAGAGGGTATAAATTTTTTAATCAATTCCTTCACCCCCACACCATAATGAGCAGTAGTGCCTTTGGCACCAAAATACAAAGCCTCTGCTTGTTTGGTGTGGGGGTTCATTTTATTTAACGGGGCTAATTGCTGCTTAAAATTTTCAAGGCCTCTTTTATTCTCTGGCTGGTCTCTTTTATTTCTTTTGGAACCCTTGACGTTGCCTCTTTCGCTCTCTGGCGAGAAAAACCAAGATTAATCAATGCCTCTTCAACTTCATCAATTTTAGGAGGAAGTTTTTTCTTTTGGGAAAATTCCTTGATTTTTCCTGAAAGTTCTAAAATAATTTTCATTGCCTTTTTTTTGCCAATTCCAGGAATTCCCTCAAATATCTTCACATTTTGAGATGAAATTTCTTCTTTTATCTTTTCTAAACTCCCTAAAGAAGAAATTTCAAGAGCTGCTTTTGGCCCTACACCAGAAATGCTATTCAAAATTTCAAAAAATTCCAGTCCTTTGAAGTCTAAAAATCCATAAAGTTCTAAACTATTCTCTCTTACATTAAGAAAACAAAAAACCTTAAGATTTTTGCCAATTGTTGGTATTTTAGAAAAGACCTTTTTAGATAAAAAAACCTTATAACCAACTCCATTAACATCTAAAATAATAAATTTTTCCTTTTTTAAAATAATTTTCCCTTGGAGATAGCTAATCATTATTTCATTTTAACATATTTACCCCGTTTAGAAAATTCTATGTACCCCCCTAGTACAAAATATTTACAAAAATTTTAATTTCTGATAATATATTAATTACATTCTAAATCTTGTATTCTAAATCATGCCAATAACAAAATCTGCTAAAAAAGCTCTCCGTCAAAATATAAAGCGGAGAGCTAGAAATCTTATCTATAAAAATAAAATAAAGGGTCTTATTAAAAAGACAAAGAGTTTAATTTCAGAAAAGAAAATTGAAGAAGCAAGAAAACTTTTACCCCAATTATATAAAGCCTTAGACAAAGCCGCGAAGGTCGGGGTAATCAAGAAAAACACTGCCGGGAGAAAAAAATCAGGAATAACCAGATTGATAAATTCTAAATCTCGACAATAAACATATCTAATGCCACCTCTGGCTTAATATGTCCTGTCTTAATATCAAGGTCTACCTGAAAAATCTTCTGGTAGATTTTTTTTAGCTCTGAAAAAGTAAATTGTTGAGATTGGAAATAGCTTTTTTTTACCACAAAAGGATGAAGACCGCTTTTTTTAAAAATAACGTTATAAGCATTACCTTTTTCAATAAGTTCTTTAACTATTAAAAGATTCCTAAATTGAAAACTTATCATTGAAAGAATATATAAGGGTGAATTTCCTTTTTCTAAATGTCTATGAAGCAGTTTTAAGGCCTGTTTTTTATTTCTTTGAGCAATCGCATCAATGGTTTTAAAAATATCAGTTTCAATCTTCGGCTTTACTAAAAGCTCAACATCCTCTAATTTAATTTTCCTATTTTTTTTAAAACTTACTAATTTTTTAATTTCCTGACTCATTCGCCAAAGGTCATTACCAATATATTCAACGAGTTTTTTTATAACAACAGGTTCTGCCTCTGTATTGTATGTTTTCAACTCTTTTTTAATCCAATTCTTTAACTTTTGTCCTTCAAGGGGTTTAAACTCCTGACATTCGGCATTTTTTTTAAGAAAAATAAATAATTTATCTTTTCCATTAACCTTTCCTTGCTCATAGAATAAAATAATATCCTGAGAACTGACAAAATCTTTTCTGGCAATTAAGAATTTTTCTTTGAAACCAAAATCTGAAAAAGGACCATTCACGATCACCAACTTTTTTTCTTTAAACATTGAGGTTTGTCTAACCAAATCTCTAAAATCAGCGAAGATTGTCTTGCCAGATTCTTTCTGGCAATTAAAATATTTTAAGTTCAATCCACTTTTGTGAATTTTCTTATAGTGCTCTATTATTTCATTCAACTTCTGACGACTTCTATAGGTATCCTCTCCATAAAGAAAAATAATCATTTATTTATCTTATCTGAATTAAGAATAATTTCAACCTCTTTTTAATTTTTCTGTCCTTGCTTATTTTTTCAAATAAAAAAAGAGGGGTATAAAGATTTCTTTATACCCCACAGAGGTGTAGATGGAAGAGTTAGTTACTATTCGATTCCTGACCACTCAAAAATTCTGAATTGTACCCGTCTCAAAGATGGCATTCGCCAACGCGGTGTTCCTGAAACAATAGGAAAATACCTGTGGATGAGAACTAAAGAGGAACAAACTACGGAAAAAATCAATGCAGAACTAACCAAACTTGTGGTCAAACTACATCCGGTTTTCCATTGGACCAGAAATCCAGCTATTGCTCCTATTGCTGCCGAGCTGCCAATAATCAATCGGGTTGTCTGGTAAACAGCGGCTATCAGAATACGGACACCTTCAATCAGCCATAAAAGTGAGAAAAACGGAGCGATAACTATGTTGAGAATCAGCCAGGGGATTAAAAAAATTCCCTGAAGAATGAACAAAAAAATCATTCCGGTCATTCCCACCCACTGGTGCCATGCATAGGCAAAATCGTGTCCTTTTTCCTCTACATCTCCTTGCGTGCCTAAACCGGCGATGTAAAACAAGAAAATCACTAAAGAGCCAAGTATAGACAATACCCAAAAATCGCCATGATAACCGCCCGCAGGAAGGTAACAGTAAGAAATGTAACATCCCAAAGATATTGGCACTCCCCAGAGAGCAGCAGCTAAAGGACCCATCCACTTGATGCGTTTGAGTCCCCATAGACGCTCGCTGGGCAGAATTTCTTTGGCCTTGGCAAATGCATAAGGAATCTCTCGGACAACTCTTCCAACATCCACACAGAGAAAATAACCGATAGAAAAACCAATCAATCCAGAGATTATCAATCCAAGAATATTTCCTGGATAAATCTGGAGACCGATAAAGGTACCGGCTATACTTCCCATCAACCCAATTAGGTAGGGTTTCAACTTTTCCATTTTAATTACCTCCTTTTGAAAGAACTTTTTCGCCTATTATGACGAGTTGTAATCCTTGATTACAATATTTGTATCATATCACAGATAATAAATAGTGTCAAGAGATAACTAAAATTTTTGGCAATTTGAGCAGAAATGGGCGGTTCTACCTGCTATTTTTATCTTTCTTATTATTGTGCCGCAACGAGGACATTTCTTTCCTTCTTTTCTGTAAACATTAAGCAGCTGGTCAAATTTTCCTTTCCTCCCTTCTGTGTCGCGAAAATTGGAAACACTGGAACCGTGAAATTTAATTGCCCTAGTCAAAATTTTTTTAATCTCGTGATAGATTTTTCGCAAATCCTTATCTTTTAATTTTGAAACGTCTTTCAGGGGATGAATCCTCGCCTTCCATAAAATCTCGTCCGAATAGATATTTCCAATCCCGGCGATGATTGTCTGGTCCATTAAAACTGACTTAATTTTACCTTTTCGTCTTTTAGAGAAAGCTTTCTTAAATTTTTCAAAACTAAAATCTTTTGCTAATGGTTCAAGACCTAAACTTTTAATTTCTTTTGATTCTCTTAGTTTCTTGCTATCCCACAATTCTACTTTGGCGAATTTTCTTAAATCAGAAAGAGCCAGCATTAGACCCTTATCAAGCCAAAACATCAAGTGGATATAATTGTTCACTCTTTCTTGAAGGAACTTATTCTTTGACGGTTTCCAGTTTCCATTTTTCATTTTCCAGTTTCCAGTTAATAAATGGCCTGTTAATTTCTGATGGATTAATAAATTTAAATTATCAGATAAATCAAAAATAATATTTTTTCCTCTTCGCCAAACTTTTTGAATTTCTTTTCCCTTAAGTCCTTTTTTAAACTCCTCAAAATCCTTTGGTTTTTTAATAACTTTCTCAAAATCTGTCCAGACATCAACAAAGGTCCTTTCCAGGACCTTTTTATTCAAACCTCTTACTGTTATTTCTACCTCAGGAAGCTCCGGCATTGATTTATTTCAAAACTAATTTAATCTTCTCAACTATTTCCCCTGGGGTAAAGTGAGCTTTAATTAAATAATCATTTGCTCCCATTTTTAATCCCTTTTCTATATCATTTTTCTGGCCAAGGTTGGAGAGAATAATCACTGGAATTTCAGATAAAGCAGGGCTTGTTTTCATCTTAGCTAAAACTTCAAATCCATCTATTCCGGGCAAAATAAGGTCAAGTAAAACTAAATCTGGTTTTTCCTCTTCAACGTTTTTTATCCCTTGTTCTCCGTCTATTGCCTCGGAAATTTCATAACCCTCTTGGATAAGTTTTTGGGCGATTAACTCCCGGAGAAATTTATCGTCTTCAACTATTAAAATTTTCTTTGCCATAAATTTAGCGAACAAAGAGTAGCGGACAGCAAACAGTAAAAATTGTTCATTGTTCGTTGTTCATTGTTCATTAGTTTATTTTATCAAAATAATAAAGAAAAAACCAGCCCCTCACCCTTCGGAGAAGAATGAAGAGTTAATAAGATTCTTCAGTTAAAAACTCGGCAAATTTCTTTTTTATTGGAATAGTGAAATAAAAAGTCGTCCCTTTCCCTTCTTCGGATTCAAACCAAATTTCACCTCCATGGGCTTCAATAATATTTTTAGCTATAAAGAGACCCAGTCCTGTTCCTCCTGTATCTATTTTTATCACATTACTTCCTCTATAAAAAATAGTAAATACTTTTCTTTGCTGATAGCGAGGGATTCCCATTCCATTATCTTGAATTTGAACTTCGATTTCTTTTCGGTTTCCCTGAACAGAAACCGAAATCTTGCCGCCGGGAGAAGTATATCGCACAGCATTATCAATAATATTCGCGACAGCTATCCTTATTTTTCCAACATCTAACATAACTTTAGGCAATCTCTCTCCTGGCTTTATGAATCTAAATTTAAGTTTTTTCTTTTTCATTCTCTCTTGATAATCGTCTATTACAGATTGAATAGCTTCCTCAATGCTTGAAAGGGTCACCTTGGAAAGATATCTTCCTTCTTCGATTCTAGCTGCATTTAAGAGGTCATCAATTAAACTAATCATTTTTTCATTAGCCTGATAAACTTTCTCAATGATTTCTTTTTGCTTTTCGGTTAATTTTCCCATTTCCTTATCTAATAACATCCGCGTGCTCCATTTCACTGCTGAACTGGGAGTCCTTAATTGATGAGCAGCCAAAGCGATAAATTTGCTTTTCATTTCTTCCACGAGCTTTTCCCTGGTAATGTCGTGTAAAATAATCAAAGAACCAATCTTTTCCCCGGGAATTTTCATTGGAATAGCAGATACTTCCAAAATAAGATTTTCTTTGATTCGAAGTTCTTTTTTATACACTTCTCTTATTTCCCCGCCTAAGAGAGAAACTAAAGGCCTGACCAAAGGGAAAATACTCAATTCTAAAATTGATTTTCCTAATCCTTGTTTATTTGTAAACTCAAAAAATTTTTCCACCTGGGGATTACTTAAAAAAAGTTTATTTTTCTTATCGAAAACCAAAACCCCATCGCTTAAATAAGCAAGAACTGCTAAAATCCTTTTTATTTCTTTATTGTTTTTCTGAATATTTTCTAATAACAGATTTTTATTAAGTTCTTCTTTTTGTTTTTTTCTCCAGAATATCATTTTATGTTGTATGGGGTAAGCGTGAAATCAAACTTTGGAACCCATAATCCTTAAAAATTTGAACTATTTTTTCTTTATCATATTTTCCAAAATTACACTTCTCCAGATTAAATTCAATTGGCACGTCGCGTTTTATCTCAACTAACATTCTTGAGACAAAAGCCTGTTCTTTGCCATCTAATAATTTCTTTTTTAAAGAATCTTTTATTTTTTTAGCCCTCTCGCTATTCTCGCTTAATTCTTTATAAAGATTTTCTAAAAACCCGAATTCTTTAATTAAAACAATTGCAGTTTTCTCCCCAACTCCGGTAACTCCTGGAATATTATCTGAGGGGTCTCCCCGAAGGGCTTTAAAATCAAGTAACTGTTCTGAAGTTAGTCCCTGGTATCTTTCTTTTACTTTTCCTTCATCATAAAGAACAGCGTTTTTAATGCCTCTTTTCAAGATATAAACTTTTGTATTTTTATCAACCAGTTGGAGAGCGTCTAAGTCGCCGGTTAAAATAATTGTTTCAATCTCAGGTCCCTCACCCAAGAAACTTGGACGAAGGGCTGGAACGGCTTTAGAAATGGTTCCAATAATATCATCTGCCTCAAAACCTTTTTTTTCAAAAAGGGGAATATTAAAACTCTCTAAAATCTTTTTTATTTTAGGAATCTGCCGGCGGAGTTCTTCCGGCATTTTCAATCTCTTAGCTTTGTAGGTCTTAAATTTTTTATGACGAAAAGTAGGAGCAGGAAAATCAAAAGTAGCAACGATAAAATCTGGCTGAAATTCTTTTAGGATTTTAAGAAAAACCAACAAAAAACCATAGACAGCATTTACTATTTCTCCCTTCTTATTCGTTAATGGAGGCAAAGCATAATAAGCCCGGTAAATCAAGGCATTACTATCAACAATAATCAAACGCTTTTTATCTGCAGTCATATCCCCATTTTAGCACAAAATAATAAATTAGTAATTGATATTAATTTTTCTTTTTTTCTCATCTACAAATTCAAATTTAATCCAGACGGCATTTTTAGGAATTATCTTCTGGATGCGGTCTGCCCATTCAATAACAACAATGTTTTCAGATTTAGAAATGATTTGTTGAAAACCCAAATCTAATAATTCTTTTGGCTTTTTAATCCTGTAACAATCGATATGATAAAACTCTTGAAACCTGGAGCCCAAAACCCGAAATTTTTTTAAAATAACGAAGGTGGGGCTGAGGATTTTTTCTTTAATCCCTAAGCCCTTGGCAAATCCCTGCAAAAAAGTTGTCTTGCCTCCTCCTAATTCTCCTTCTAAAGCAATAATAAAAGCTTGCTTTTTAGGTTTCAGCTCTTTGGCAAATTTTTGACCTAATTTTCTTGTTTGGGCTGAGCTACTTGTAATATATTCTCTTTTCATGCTAATATATTGTAACATGGAACAGGCAAAAAAAATTAGAGGGGAAATAATAATTGCTCCTATCATAGTTAAAGATATCAAAAAGGAAGTAAAAAATATAGCTGATTTTAAGGAGATAATTAAAAAGAGTCTAAAGAAAAGGATAACTGATTTAGTCCAAATTATTTTGACAGGAGCCTTTTATCTCGATGCCTCTGATATCCATATTGAGCCAGAGGAAAAGCAAGCGAAATTACGGCTTAGAATTGATGGTGTTTTGCATGATGTTTTATATCTTAACCCAATCATATATAAAAAACTTCTTTCTCGAATTAAGTTGCTCTCTAAATTAAAACTAAATATAACCACTCGGCCTCAAGACGGTCGTTTTTCTATTTTAATAGAGGAATCCTCAATTGAAGTTAGAGCCTCATGTATCCCGGCTGAATACGGAGAATCGCTTGTGCTGAGAATTTTAAATCCCAAGTGGGTGGTGACTATGGAATCTCTTGGATTAAGAAAAGAGATGCTGGAAATGTTTAAAAAAGAGGTCAAAAAGCCAAATGGAATGATTATCTGCACCGGACCTACCGGTTCGGGAAAGACAACAACTTTATATGCTTTCTTGCAGAAAATAACCAGTCCTGAGATTAAAATTATTACTATTGAAGACCCAATCGAATACCATCTAAAAGGGGTCTCCCAAACTCAAATTGATGAAGCTCGCGGCTATGACTTTGCCAACGGTCTTCGGGCTATTGTCAGACAGGACCCTGATATAATTTTAGTAGGAGAAATCCGGGACCTAGAAACTGCTAAAATTGCTATTCAAGCAGCTTTAACCGGACATTTAGTTTTAAGCACCGTCCATACTAACGACGCTGCCGGCACTATTGCTCGACTCCAGGCCCTGGGGGAAAAACCCACTAATATCGCTCCGGCTCTAAATATAGCAATAGCCCAAAGATTAGTAAGAAAAGTATGTAATAAATGCGTGAAATTTAAAACAATTTTACCAGAGGATTTAAAAAAGATAGAGAAAAATTTAAAAAATCTTCCTAGCAATATCAAAATACCAAAACTAAATCCGAAAATGAAAATACCCTATGCTCAGGGCTGTCGGGATTGTAATCTTACCGGATATAAAGGCAGAATTGGTATTTTTGAGACCTTTACAATTGATGACGAAATGGAAAGATTTATATTAACCTCACCTTCTATTGCCGATATGAGAGAAAAGGCAATTAAAAAGGGAATGGTTTTAATGCGCCAGGACGGATTCATAAAAGTCCTAAAAGGAGTTACTACTATTGAAGAAATAGAAAGAGTAACTACCGAGTAAGTATTAAATATTAAGTATTAAAACCTAATAAAAAACTAAACCTGAGGCTGGGGACCAACTTAGCTTTAAAACAAAAGTTTTAGAACCTTCTGAGGTATAGTTTCGCTCTCGCCAAACTACCCATCTACAAAAATTCCGAGTCCCCAGCCTCAGGTTTAGTTTTTTATGCTTCGGTCTCGTTTAGCCTTAACCCTGACTTTAGTAAGAATCAATAATCATTATAATACTTTATGGAAAATTTGTCAAGCCCTTCCTCAACTGAAGAAGATAAAACTCTTGATTTAACTTTAAGGCCAAAAACCTGGGAAGATTATGTCGGTCAGGAAAAAGTAAAAAAGAATATTCAGATAATTATTGAGGCAGCGAAAAAAAGAAATCAGTCACCCGACCACCTCCTTTTCTATGGCAATAGTGGCTTAGGAAAGACAACTTTAGCCTACCTTATCGCTAAAGAAACAGGTAGTAATATTCGGACCACCAGCGGTCCAGTTATTGAAAGAGTCGGGGATTTAGCTGCTATTTTAAGTAACCTCAATGAAGGAGATATTCTTTTTATCGACGAATTTCATCGGCTCAATCGACTAATAGAAGAGTTCCTCTATCCTGCTTTGGAAGATTTCAAACTAAATCTTGTTTTGGGGAAAGGACCAATGGCTAGGACTATGGAACTCAAACTGCCTCGATTTACTCTAATCGGAGCTACCACTCGTCTGGCTTTATTATCTTCTCCTTTAAGAAACCGTTTTGGAGCAACTTTTCAGCTTAATTTTTATAAAAAAAAAGATATTGAAAAAATTATCCAAAGGTCAAGTAATCTCTTGGGGATAACAATAGAACCAGAAGCGGTTAAAACTATTGCCCAATGTTCCCGTTTTACTCCCAGAGTCGCTAATCGACTTCTTAGAAGAGTAAGGGACTTTGCTCAGGTTGAGGGAAAAGGAATGGTTACCCAAAAAATTGCCAAACAGGCCTTAAATTCTTTAGAAATTGACCAACTTGGCCTTGAATCAGAAGATAGAAAAATCTTAAAAGCAATTATTGAAAAATTTGGAGGAGGACCAGTTGGTCTTCAAACATTATCTGCAGCAAGCTCAGAAGAGGAAGATACTATTTTAGACATTTACGAACCCTATCTAATGCAGCTTGGGTTCATCGAGAGAACACCTAAAGGAAGAATTGCCACAAAATCCGCTTATCAACACTTGGGAATTAAACACAAGGGTTCCCAAAAATTTTTGATTTAATGTGAATAGCCTTACGAATAGGCCATACGAATAGATGTTAAAAATTTTTTGCTTAATTTTTAGTTTATTTATATTCCTGCCCCTTATTAGCCAAGGGGCTTCTTTAGACCCTTCACCTTTAGTTAAAAGTGAAGGGTTAGATGTTGTAATTAATGAGATTGCCTGGATGGGAACCGAAAATTCAGCAAATGATGAATGGATTGAATTATATAATAATAGTGAAAAAACCATAAACCTTGGGGGTTGGATTCTTAAAACTGCTGACAAAACTCCAAAAATTAATTTAAAAGGAACAATTCCGGCTAAGGGATTTTATTTATTGGAAAGAACTGATGATGAAACAGTTTTAGATATTAAAGCGGATTTGATATATAAGGGTAGTTTAAATAATAAAGGAGAGTATTTAAAATTAATTAATCTTCAAGAAAAAGTAGTTGATGAGATAGATTGTTCTTCTAAGTGGTTTGTTGGAGATAATAAAACTAAAAGAACAATGGAAAGAATAAATTCTTTATTTCTTGGAAACGACCCTAAAAATTGGCAAACCAGTCACAATCCTGAAGGAACCCCTAAATCCAAGAACAGCCCTGGACTTACGGAGGACAGGCCTCCGCAAGCTGAAACAGCTTCTATCGGTGAAAAAGTGGGCGAGGACGGGCCTCGGACAACTAATTCTTTTTTAATCGCTTTTGCCGTTGCTGTTTTTTCCGCAATAATAATTTTAATTCTTAAAAAGGCAATAACTCCTCAAGGGTCTAACCTAAGAGGTTAAACTTTTAATTTTTTGGAACCGAAAGCAAAAAGTTGTCATTTAAATAATCTATTATTCCGATGTAACCATTCAAACCATGACAGACCGAATCGGTTCTGACATATTTATTTTCTTTGTTCCAGAAAATGCCGCCAATTGCTCTTTCGGAATTCTCTAAGAAAGAGCTGTTTTCTTTTGAATAAGTGTATTGGATAAGCCACCTTATTATATTTACAACAGCATTTTTATATTTTTCGCAATCTCCTCTGTTTTGTTCAAGACAAAAGCTGTATGTATCGGTCATTACTTCAGATATCCAACCATTTCCACTGGTTGAATAAGATCCACCTATGCACCCGTAATTCAAAATATCATTAGGGTCTTTTCTTTGCTCCGAGATAATTTGGGTGCTTAGTGCAAAAATTATATCTTTGTAATAATCATCCTTATTAGTTTTGTAAAAATCTATAAAGGACATTACTACCCAAGAATTTGATATTGGATTTTTGGAACGATATTCGCCTTCAATGTATTTCCTGCCGGCTTCTTCATATTTTTCAGCAAAACGTTTGGCAATCTTTTCAGCTGAATCATAATATTTTTCCTCCCCGGTAATTATATAAATTTTGGAGAGAGCAGAAAGAACCTGACCATCATAAAGAAGTGATTCTTTTGTACTATGAAACCATTTCCCATCTTTATATGTTACATAGGATGTCATACTTCCATCTGGATTTTGCATAGTAACTAACCAATCAGCGCCCAGTTTAGCAGATTCTAAATATTTGCTGTCGTTGGTCAGTTTATATAATCTCAATAAAGTGAAAATAGTTTTTGACGTTGTTCCAACCACAAACTTCTTTTCCCGTTCTTTACTGTCCAAATAGTAAGAACCTTCGTCGCTTCGCTCCTCAGAACCTTTTTTCGCTATTGTATGAGTACATTTATTCTTGAAATAAGAATAATAAAAAGCTCCATATCCTTTAGTTCCTTCTGCTTTATTCTGCATAGAGAGAACAAACTCACCAGATTTAAATATCTGGCCTAAAAGAGCATTATCATTTTTAAAATTATAAAGATTTAAAAGTGTATATATAAGGGAAGATGTATATATAGTATGCAATCTATTTTCAAAAGAATCATCCAGAGCATAGTAATATTTATGAGCCCCGTTTTCTTTTTCGTCTATCATTCTAAGTAAATATTCTTTTCCCTGTTCAATTTTCTGACCAATTAATTCTTTATCCAATTCGCGGACTATCACTATACCATTAATAATTTCTAAGGGTTGCTCTGTAGGCCTGGTCAAAAACACACTTATTTTAGGGAAAACAGATAATTCTTGCAAGGTAGATAAAGTTTCATGGCTAATTATTACAACAGCCAATCCAAAAGCAATCAATAAAATTATATAAAAAAATAAATTTTTATTCTTCATAAATTTTTTAACATTTAAAACATCATTTAATTTTACAAAAATTAATCAGAAGAGTAAAATTAAAGAGTAAAATTATTAAATATTATGAGTGGGCATTCCCATTTTTCAAGCATAAAACATAAAAAAGAAATTACCGACAAAAAACGAGGGCAGATTTTTTCTAAGCTCTCTCGGTTGATTTCGGTTGCTGTTAGAGAAGGAGGCGACGACCCCAAAACAAATTCTAAATTGCGTTTAGCAATAGAAGAAGCCCGTTCTTTTAATTTACCGAAAGACAATATTGAAAGGGCAATAAAACGGGGAACTGGCGGATTAGCCAGTGAAAAATTAGAAAAAGTTACTTTTGAGGCCTACGGGCCAGGAGGAATAGCAGTTATTATTGAAGGAATTACTGATAATAAAAACCGAACTCTTGGAGAGATTAAACAAATTTTAAGCCAAAATAAAGGAAAATTGGCTGGCGAGGGCTCGGTTAAATGGCTCTTTGAAAGAAAAGGGGCGATTATTGTAGATTCTAAATCACAAACCGAAGAGTTAAAAAATAAAGAAAAATTAGAGTTAGAGGTAATTGAAGCAGGAGCAGAAGATATTTACTGGCATAACGATATTCTAGATATTTACACCAACCCAGAAAATTTAGAAAAAGTGAAAAAAAGATTAGAAGAAAAAAGAATTAAAATTGAATCTAGTTCCTTAGATTGGGTTGCCAAAGATATAGTTGAAGTTAAAGAAAAAGGGGCTTGCCAAAAACTTTTTGAGACCTTAGACGAAAATGAAGCAGTCCAGAATATTTATTCAAACCTAAAAATATGATTATTATAGGAATAGATCCTGGCATTGCCAGGCTGGGATATGCATTTATAGAAACAAAAAAGAAACGAGGAAAGTTAAAAACAATAGATTATGGTTGCATAACAACTAAGCCAAGTTTAACTAATGGAGAACGACTTAGAATATTAAATAATGAACTCAATAAACTAATTAAAAAACACAAGCCAAAGGTTTTAGCGGTAGAGAATCTTTATTTTTTCAAAAATCTAAAAACAGCTATGCCGGTAAGCCAGGCAAAAGGAGTAGTTCTGCTTACCGCTGCTAAGAAAAAAATTCCGGTTTATGAATTCACCCCTCTTCAACTCAAAATGGCGATAACCGGTTATGGAAGAGCAGAGAAAAAGCAAGTTCAGGAAATGATTAAAATTTTGCTTAATTTTAAAAAAACTCCCAAATT
>CAYMJA010000008.1:0-29061 GCA_964391095.1 uncultured Candidatus Saccharibacteria bacterium | reverse complement strand
TGTTTGTTCTCCTGGAAAATGGATAAAAGATATTGAGAAGGAAAAAATAAAAGTAAAAACTATAAGATTTAAAAGAAAAATTAGTCCAATTTCTGATTTAATTACTCTTTTTAGATTATTTTTTTATTTTAAAAAAGAAAAGTTTGATATTGTTCATACCCATACCCCGAAACCCGGCTTGCTTGGTCAATTGGCCGCTAAAATGGCTGGCATTCCCATAATCGTGAATACTGTTCACGGTTTTTATTTTCAAAAAAGGGATTCTTGGCTGAAAAGAAAATTTTTTATTTTAATAGAAAAAATAGCGGCAAAATGCTCTGGCCTTATTTTTTTCGTAAATAAAGAAGATATGGAGACAGCAATTAAAGAGAGGATTTGTAATTCTAATTTAAGCAGATATTTTGGTGGGGGAATTAATCTGGAACGATTTAATCCTGAAAGATTTTCTGAAGAGTTTATTTTAGCAAAAAAAAAGCAGCTTGGTATTGCCCCCAATAAGAAAATTATTGGAATTGTAGCAAGATTAGTAAGAGAAAAGGGCTATTTAGACCTTTTTCAGGCATTTAAAAAAATTCTCAGAGATTTTCCGAAAACTACACTTTTAGTAATTGGTCCTTTAGAACCGGAAAAAAAAGACGCAATAAATCCCAAAGTTGTTAAAAATTATAATATAGAAAAAAATGTTATATTTTTAGGAGAAAGAGAAGATATAGATGAACTTTATCCTTTGATGGATGTTTTTGTTTTACCATCACATAGAGAGGGATTAGGTATTTCAATTATTGAGGCCTCGGCTATAAGAAAACCAGTGATAGCTACCGATATTAGAGGCTGTCAAGAAGCAATAGATAACGGTAAAACAGGTATTTTAGTCCCGTTAAAAAATCCAAAAGAATTAGCCAAAGCCATAATTTATTTATTTGAAAACCCAGAAAAAGCGAAAGAAATGGGAAAAAGAGGAAGAGAAAAAACCAAGAGAGAATTTGATGAAAAAATAATTTTTAGTAGAATAAAAACAGAGTATCAACGACTCGTAAAAGAAAAATTAGGAAGATGAGAATTCAAAGGTTTTTTAAGAGAATAATTGATGTCATTATAAGCATAATAAGTTTAATTTTGCTTTCTCCTTTATTTTTAATAACAGCTATTTTAATTAAAATAGATTCTTCTGGACCGATTTTTTTTAGGTATGAGAGAATTGGCAAAGATGAGAAGCCATTTCAACCATTTAAGTTTAGAACGATGAAAAAAGGGGCAATAAAACAAGGATTAGGTTATAATATTGCTGAAGATGATGAGAGGATTACTAAAGTTGGAAAATTTTTCAGAAAATGGGGAATTGATGAACTTCCTCAATTAATTAATGTAATAAAAGGAGAAATGAGTTTAGTCGGTCCCCGGCCCACCCTCCGTTATCAAGTTGAAAAATATAATAATTTTCAAAGAAAAAGATTATCGGTAAAACCGGGGATTACCAGCTGGGCTTTAATCCATGGTCGAAATCTCCTCACCTGGGAAGAAAAGATTAGATACGATGTAGAGTATATTCAAAACTGGAATCTCTTATTGGATTTAAAGATTATTTCTCGAACATTTTATATTATTTTCATAACTCGTAAAGGTTTATATGAGAAAAATGCTGGTTTAGATGATGAAATTAATAAATTTTAGAGTTTTAAATATGGAAGAATTATTTGATAAAATGATAAAAAGATATAGCGAAACAGAGGAATTTTTGATTTGGACAGACAATGTGAATAACGGATTAGAAAAAGTAGAGGAGATTTTGATAAAGAAGTACTTTACCAATAAAAAGGGAAAGATTCTAGATATCGGTTGCGGAGGAGGAAGAGAGGCTATTGCTTTATATAAGATGGGTTATACTAATATTATTGGCATAGATTTTGTCAAGAAAATTATAAAAAAAGCCAGAGAGAACGCCAGGAATTATGGAACAGATATTATATTTAAAGTTGGTAATGCCGTAGATCTTAAATTTCAAGAAAACGAATTTGATTATATCGTAATGTTTAAGCAATGTTATGGCCATATTCCTAAGAGAATCAATAGATTGAAAGCCTTAAAAGAGGCAAAACGTGTTTTAAAAGATAATGGTTTTATCATATTAACAACAAGTTGGATGAATAGTAGATTTGTTTACCGTTTTTACTTTTTTTTCATGAACATTGTAAGAAGATTTTATAACCCGTTTAATCTCGAATCTAACGATGCTTTTATTTTTAGAACCGGAGGGAAATATAATTTTTTAAAATCTTTTAAAAAACGGGCTGTGTTCCATTGGCATAATCCCGAGGAGATTATCGAAGATGCCAGAGAGGTTGGCCTGGAAGTCTTAAAAATGGAAATTGGTTATAGAATTGCTTCTCAAAATAAAAAAGAATTCAAAAATAAAATGCTTTATTGTGTATTGAGAAGAGAGAATAATGAAATCCAAAAATAGAAACTAACAAATAAATCATATTGATAAAATGGGTTATTTTAAAGAATATAAAACCGGAAAGATTCCCCAATCCTATTCAGCTTATTTTAATAATTTAGATATATATTATTATCCGGAATATCTACGATTATCTGAACTTGCAGGAGAAGGAGAAGGGATATGGCTATATTATAAAAACAAGGGGGGTGAAGTTATTTACCCCTTTCTTAGAAAAAAAATACCAGAGGAGCTTCAAAGGACCAAAAAACTTATTGATTATTATGACATCTCTTCTCCATACGGTTACAGCGGTCCTTATTTTATTAAAAAGGACAACGATTATTCTTCTTTAGCTAAGGAATTTTGTATAGATTTCCAAAGATACTGTCAAGATCGTAGTATAATCTCCGAGTTTGTAAGATTTCATCCACTTTTGAAAACCCAGAACAATTTTTATCCTCAAAAATATGTAAATTTTAATAATTTGATAATATATGTCGATTTAACTCAGAAGAAAGAGGATATATATAAAAATTTAGCTGATAAAACAAGAAGAAATATTAAAAAAGCAGAGAGATTGGGATTAGAGGTTATAATTGATAATGATTTTCAGTATCTTAGTGAATTCAAAAAACTATATACCGAGACCATGCAAAAACTTAAGGCAGAAGACTTTTATTACTTTAATGATGATTATTTTTCATTTATCAAAAAAAAGTTTAAAAAATTTTCTTTTTTGGCAGTTGTTAAAAAACAGAAAAAAGTATTAGCCTCTGCCTTATTCTTTGCCTTTGGTAAATTTGTAACCTATCATTTAGGAGGTTCGGATTATTACTCTCTTAACCTAAGGCCCAATGATTTGCTGTTTTATAAAATATCCCTTTGGGCAAAGGAAAATTCTTTTAAGTTTCTTAATATGGGTGGGGGATATAAGGATGGTGATTCTTTATTTAAATTTAAATCTTCTTTTTCTAAAACCGTAGCACCATTTTATTGTGGTAGAATTGTCCATAACGAAGAGAGATACGAGTTTTTAAAGCACTTAAGGCAAAAATTAAGTAAAAGACACAAAGAAGAAATTAAAAAAGATTTTTTCCCCGTTTATAGAAACTAAATATGTATAAAATTTCTTTAGCTCGACCAGATATAACCAATTCGGAAAGAAGGATGGTATTTGAAGTTTTGAAGCCTTCAAATTTAAGTTTGGGTCTCAAGTTGAAAGAATTAAAGGAGGGATAAGTTTTATCCAACGGCAGGTGAGCATTAGCGCCTGCCGCTTTTTATATCCCGAAGATTCAAATTGTCAAATTGATTTTTCTTTTTTTATTAGTTATAATGAAAAATTGTGAAAATACCTTTAGCTAAGCCCGATATCACAGATTTGGAAAGAAAAGCGGTTCTTGAGGTTTTAAAGACCCCTAATTTGAGTTTGGGTCCTAAATTAAGAGAATTTGAGAACAACATTGCTAAATATGTTGGAGTTAAATATGCTGTGGCGGTAAATAGTGGAACAAGCGCCTTGCATTTAATAATTAGAGCTTTGGATATGAGGGATAATGACGAAGTAATTACTACTCCATTTTCTTTTATTTCTTCTTCAAATTGTATTTTATTTGAAAGAGCTAAGCCGGTTTTTGTAGATATTGACCCTCAAGGCTTGAATATTGACACTTCAAAAATTGAGAAGAAAATAAACAAAAGAACTAAGGCAATTTTAGCAGTGGATATTTTTGGAAATCCTGCTGACTGGGATAAGCTGAAAAAAATTGCTGAAAAATATAAACTTTATTTAATAGAAGATTCAGCCGAGGCCCTGGGTTCGGAATACAAAGAAAAAAAATGCGGCAGTTTTGGAGAAGCGGCAATTTTTAGTTTCTACCCAAACAAACAGATTACAACAGGAGAAGGGGCGGTAATAGTTACTAATAATAAAAAAATTGCTGATTTATCTCAGAGTATGGCAAATCAGGGAAGAAAAATAAAAAATGGAAAATGGCTGGAAAATGAAAGAATTGGTTTTAATTATCGAATTTCTGATATAAACTGCGCTTTAGGGATTGCTCAACTTTCAAGAATTAAAGAGATTTTAAAAAAGAGAAAAAAAGTAGCTGAAACCTATAATAACAAATTAAAAAGTTTTTCTGAAATTGAAATTCCTTCTTATCTTTTTCAAAAAGCAGTAAGCCCCTTTGTTTATGTAATTAAGTTAAGTGAGAACTATTCTGAAAAAGACCGAGATAGAATTATTAGAGAAATGGCTAAAAGAGATATTCAATGTGGTTTATATTTTCAACCAATTCATCTTCAGTTATTTTATCAAGAAATGTTTGGCTATAAGGTTGGTGATTTTCCAATTACAGAAGATATTAGCCGAAGGATTATTGCCTTGCCTTTTTATAACAACTTGAAAAAAAGCGAAATAGATTATGTGGTAAAAAACCTAAAAGAAATAATTGCAAAATGATTCTACCTTTCCCCAAAAAACTAAAAAGAACAACTAAAACCCGATTTCTCTTATTTTTATTTGCTGATGTAGTTTTAATAATTTTTTCAGTTTTCTTGGCTTTTCTTTTAAGATTTGATGGAAAAATTCCTGGTCAGTATCTCAATGAAACCTTGCCGGCAATGATTATATTGGTTTTGGTTTTTTGTTTGCCTATTTTCTATTTTTTCCGCCTTTATTCTTTTTCCTGGAGCTATGTTAGTACAAACGAGCTAATTTCTTTGGCTAAAGCCGTTACTTTAAGTTTTGGGCTTTTGGGAATTTCAATTTTTGTTTTAGAAAGTTTTCAGGGCTTTCCCAGATCTACCTTTTTTATTAGTTATTTTTTGATATTTATTTTCTGTGGCGGAATTCGTTTTGCTAAAAGAATTTATCTACAGTTATTTCAAAAAGGATTAGAAAAAAACAAAGAAAGAACCTTAATTATTGGAGCCGGTGATGCCGGGGAGCAAATTTTGAGAAGTATTTTGGTTTCCAAAAATAATTCTTATTTACCGATAGGATTTATTGACGATAGTTCAATAAAGCAAGGAGTGATAATTCATGGTTTAGAAGTTTTGGGAAAAATTGACGATATTCCTGAAATAGTCCGGGGAAAACAGATAAAACAAATGATTATTGCCTTGCCCTCTGCGGGGTCTCAAGCCATTAAAAAAGCAGTTGAATTAGGAAGAAAAGCTGGACTTAAAAAAATTAGAGTTATTCCCTCTATAACTGAAATTATAAATGGTGAGGTTTCAATAAGGGACCTTCGAGAGATTCAGCTAGAGGATTTATTAGGCAGAGAACCGGTTTCTCTAGATATGACAGCCATTAGAGATTTTATTCAAGAAAAAATAGTTTTAATTACCGGAGCGGCTGGTTCAATCGGAGCTGAATTATCAAGACAGGTGGCAAAATTTAAACCTTCTCTAATTTTATTATTAGACCAAGATGAAACTGGTATTTTTAATATCTCAAGAGAGATTGAAGACAAATTTCCTTATTTAAAAATTAAATCTTTAATAGCCGATGTCAGGGATAAAGAAAAAATAAATAGAATTTTTGATGAATTTCGGCCAAACATTATTTTTCATGCTGCCGCTTATAAACACGTTCCCTTGATGGAGGAGCATCCTGATGAGGCGGTGAAAAATAATATTTTTGGAACTGAAATTGTTGCTAAGACAGCATTAAAATATGGTGTAGAGAAATTTATTTTTATCTCTACCGATAAAGCAGTAAATCCTACTTCTATAATGGGATCAACAAAAAGAATAGGGGAGATGATTTGTCAGGTTCTAAACCAAGAAAATTTTATCCCGTACCGAGACGGAGTTTCTGGTGCGGGGCATACCAAATTTATTTCAGTTCGTTTTGGCAATGTTTTAGACAGTCGAGGAAGCGTAATTCCAATTTTCAAAGAGCAAATAAAAAAAGGAGGACCGGTTAAAATTACCCATCCTGAAATGAAGAGATATTTTATGCTTACTTCCGAGGCTTGTCTTTTAGTAATGCAGGCAGCAGAAATAGGTCAGGGTGGAGAAGTTTTTGTTTTGGATATGGGTGAGCCGATTAGAATAAGCGATTTGGCAAAAGAATTAATTCGTTTTTCTGGTTTTGAGCCAGATAAAGATATTCCTATTGTTTTTACCGAACCCAGGCCCGGCGAAAAATTTTTTGAAGAAATTTTAACTGCCGAAGAAGGAACAGTCGCCACTCAGCACCAAAAGATTTTTAGGGCAAAGCTTTCAAAAAATGATAAAGAAAAGTTAAAAAAGGGATTAGAAGAATTGAAAACAGCTGCCGAGAAAAACGAGCCAGGAGAGATAATAAACATTTTTAAAAAACTTATTTCTTCTTACAAACCCATTTTACCTTGAAAATATAACTAAACCCAGTGTAGACCCAGTCTAAAGGCTTGACAGAACTCTTGAGTTTTGCTAATATAGAAATAGTGGGTGCTCCTGAAAGGGAACTCTACTAAGTTGACAGCAAGTCTTTCTCGAGTAAGACTTGCTGTTTTTTTTTATTGCCTAGAGAACTATTTCGAAGAACTAAATTTTTTGTTAGCACAAAACCCTAAAATTTACTTTGATAGAGTATTTTGCTATAATGAATATAATATATGAAAATATGTAAAGTCTGTAAAAAAGAATTACCAGAAGATTCTTTCTATTTAAATAGAGGAAAATATAGATTACACACCTGTAAATATTGTCTTTCTAAAAGAGCAACAGCTTATACTATACGGAAGAGAAAGATAAGGTTTTCTCGGGCTTGGTACAGAAGAAGATTTGAAAGGTTTAAACGACGTGCTAAAGATAGGGGTATAAAATTCGAATTAACTTTTGAAGAGTTTTGCCACTTAAGAGCCTATAAAGACGAAAAGTGTTTTTATTGTGGAATTACTAATGGTCCTTTTTCAGTCGATAGATTGGATAATACAAAAGGATATTCTGTTTCAAACTGCGTAGTTGCTTGCTTTCGATGTAATAAAATAAAAAGTAGCGAGTTCGTCGCAGAAGAAATGAAAATTCTTGGAAGAGCGCTTAGAAAAATAGATGAGATGAGAAATATTTAATTGTTTTTATTCTCATAATTTGATATAATAAAAATTGGGTCGGGAGGATAGCACTCACTAAAAACTTAGAATTGGAGTAACTCTCCCGGCCCTTTCATTAAAATCTCAATGACCAGAAAAATTCCAAATTCCAAGTTCCAAGATTTGAAAAAAATTCTCCCAACAATTCGAAAAGATATTTTATTAAAAAATTACACCACTTTTAAAATTGGGGGACCAGCTAGATATTTTTTTATAGCAAAAAATAAAGAAGATATAATAAAAGCAGTTAAAACAGCAAAAGAGTTTAAACTGCCTTTTTTTATTTTAGGAGGAGGAAGTAATATTTTGGTTTCGGATAAAGGATTCAACGGTTTAGTTATAAAATTCGGTCAGCCACTTTCTTTGTATGTTTCAAAAGGTTTGGAGTGGGCAGCCGGTATTCCCGGGACTGTTCAGGGAGCGGTTTGCGGCAATGCTGGTGCTTTTGGGAAATCAATGAAAAATGTTGTTGAAAGCGTTGAAGTTTTTGATACCGAAACAGAAAAAGTTAAAATTTTTAAAAACAAAAATTGCCGGTTTTCCTACCGAAACAGTATTTTTAGAGAGAAAAAAAATTTAATTATTCTTTCAGCAACACTTCAATTGAAAAAGGAAGATAAAAAAGTAATAGAAAATAAAATTAAAAAAAATTTAGAGCAGAAAAAAAGAACTCAGCCCTTGGATTTTCCTTCTGCTGGAAGTATATTTAAGAATCCTCAAGGTTTTTCTGCTGGAGAACTGATTGAAAAAAGCGGCTTAAAGGGAAAAAAAATAGGGGATGCTGAAATTTCAAAAAACCATGCTAATTTTATTGTTAATTTAGGAAAAGCCAAAGCAAAAGATGTGCTTTCGTTAATGAAATTGGCAAAGCAAAAAGTAAAAAATAAATTTGGAATAGTTTTAGAAGAAGAAATCGAGCTTCTTTGATAGGTAGCATAGAGGGCGGGGTTCTCGCTCCGCTTGAAGTTTTGCACTTGACCCTGTTAGAAATATTACCTAAAATTTAATAATAGAAAGTTATTTAGATATTTTTGGACAAATAGAATAGTCGGCTATTTGTTAAAACTTTTAAATAATCTGCTTAAATAATAATTATTATTTAAACATAAATAAATGGCTAAAAAGAAAAGAGCCAAGAAGAAAAAAAAGACAACAAAGAGAAAGAAAAAAAGATAGAAATTTCTTTTTCTGACCCCGCCCTCTAAGCTCGTGGAACCACTTAAAAAGAAACCCATATCTGTAAATTGTTTTGAAGAATTTTGCGATATTCGACGGGCATAGAGGGCGGGGTTTTTTTATTTTCAAAAAATTGTTATCATAAATTGATGAAAATTATTATTAAAACAACCAATATTAAATTAAATAGAACTCTTAGAAGATATATTCAGGAGAAAATTGGTGGACTTGAAAAATTTGCAGAAATTTTTCAAGAAAAAAAATATTATAATGGTTTCTTCGGGAAAGGAAAACCGCGTGTTGAAGTATGGCTAGAAGTTGGAAGGATGACTCATCACCATTACAAGGGTTTGGTCTTTCGGACCGAGGCTCAGATGCGTTTGCCGGGAAAAACTATAAGAGCAGAATCGGTTAGAGAGAATTTGAGATTAGCCATTGTTGAAGTTAAAGACGAACTGCAGCGGGAATTGAAACAGTATCAAGGAAAAGCAGAAGCTGTTACCAAAAGAAGGGCAAGGGTTTTAAAAAAAACGTCCCGTCTTTCTCCCCGAGCAAAATTTAAAAAACGAAAAGGAGGAAGAAGTAGAGAAGAGGGAATATGAAGATAGCAAGTTATCTACATAATATGTCAATTTTAAATAAAATTTTTGGAAACTCACACGAAAAATATCTTAAGAAACTTCAGCCGATAATTGAGAAAATAAATTCTTTAGAGCCAGAAATTGAGAAATTTTCTAATCAGGAACTAAAAGAAAAAACCGCTGAGTTTAAAGAAAGGTTAAAACAGGGAGAAAATTTAGATAACTTGCTATCTGAAGCTTTTGCTTTGGTGAGAGAAGCTGCCAAGAGAACTTTAAGACAGCGGCATTTTGATGTTCAATTAATCGGAGGAATAGTTTTGCATCAGGGGAGAATTGCTGAAATGAAAACTGGTGAAGGAAAGACGTTAGCCGCTACCCTCCCTTTATATTTAAATGCCCTTGAAGAAAAAGGAGCTCATTTGGTTACGGTAAATGATTATTTAGCCAGAAGAGATACCGTTTGGATGGGGCAGATTTACTATCTGCTTGGGTTGTCTGTGAGTTGTATAAATCATAACCAGGCCTTTTTATATGACCCGGAATACAAAAGACCGGAAGAAGAGAAGGACAGAATGAGAGACGAATTAGGTAGTTTTAAGATTGTAGAAGATTTTTTAAAACCCGTTTCTCGCCAAGAGGCCTATCTGGCAGACATTACTTATGGTACCAACAATGAGTTTGGTTTTGATTATTTGAGAAACAATATGGTTTATGGTTTAAAAAATGAGGTTCAGAGGGACTCTAATTACGCAATTATTGACGAGGTAGATTCAATTTTAATTGATGAAGCCAGAACCCCTTTAATTATTTCAGCGCCTGAAGAAGAATCAACAGAAAAGTATTATCTGTTCGCTAAATTAGTAGAACGTTTAAAGAAAAACCAAGATTATGAACTTGATGAAAAAATGAAAGCCGCCACCTTTACAGAATCAGGACAAAATAAGGTTGTTCAGTTTTTAGGTTCTGACCCCTGGGCTGAAAATGACATTACTGCTGCTCATCAATTAGAATCTGCCCTGAAAGCCAAAAGTTTATTTAAGAGAGACAAAGATTATGTAATTAAAGATGGACAAATTATTATTGTTGATGAATTTACTGGAAGATTAATGCCTGGAAGAAGATGGTCTGGAGGGGTTCATCAGGCAATTGAAGCAAAAGAAGGGCTAAAGGTCCAGCGAGAATCAAGAACCTTAGCTACTATTACTTTTCAAAATTATTTTAGAATGTATAAAAAATTAGCCGGTATGACCGGAACAGCTGCTACTTCAGCCGAAGAATTTGATAAGGTTTATGGTTTAGGAGTAATAACTGTTCCAACTAATAAGCCAATGATAAGAAAGCAATTACCAGATAGGATTTATAGAAATTTAGAGGGGAAATTTAAGGCATTGGCAAAAGAAATTAAAGAGAAACATCAAAAAGGACAGCCGGTTTTAGTGGGAACAGTTTCTATTGAGAAAAATGAGTATTTAGGAAAACTACTTGCTCGAGAAGGTATTCCTCACCAAATCTTAAATGCTAAAAACCATGAAAGAGAAGGAGAGATAATTGCTCAGGCAGGGAGATTGGGAGCAGTGACCATAGCCACTAATATGGCTGGTCGGGGAGTTGATATAATTTTAGGAGGAAATCCCTCAGATGAGGACGAACAAAAGAGAGTTATTGATCTTGGTGGGCTTCATGTGATTGGAACCGAGCGCCATGAGGCGAGGAGGATTGATAACCAGCTTCGAGGAAGATCAGGTAGGCAGGGTGACCCTGGTTCTTCTCAGTTTTTTGTTTCCTTAGAAGATGATTTAATGAGGGTTTTTGGGGGTGATAGAATAAAGGCCTTAATGGAAAGGTTAAGGATTCCTGAGGACCAGCCGATTGAGGCAAAAATGGTTTCGAAAGCCATTGAATCTGCTCAATCAAAGGTTGAAGGAATGAATTTTGATTTAAGAAAGCATATTTTAGAGTATGATGATGTGATGAATAAACACAGGGAAGTATTTTATAAAAAAAGAAGGGAGATATTAGAAAAATCAAAAATCAAAAATCAAAAATCAAAAATGAGTTTAAGGACTTATATTTTAGAATTAGTAAAAAAAATAGATTACACAGAAGTTGATTATGAAAAAAAAGAAAAAGAAGTGGGTGAAGAAAATATGCGACAGGTTGAGAAAATTGTTTGTTTGCGAGTTCTTGATACTCTTTGGGTGGAACATTTGGAGAATATGGAACGTTTAAGGGACTCTGTTCGACTTCGAGCTTATGGCCAGCAGGATCCTTTGGTTGAATATAAAAAAGAAGGTCACAAAATGTTCCAGCAATTGCTTCAAATAATGGAAACTACTATCGCCCAAGCTATTTTTAAAGCAGAGTTAAAACCCCGCCCAAATCTTGCTCCGCAAAATTTGGGCGGGCAAGCCCAATTTAAGAAGCAGAAAGACCGTAAAAAAATCGGCCGAAATGACCCTTGCCCTTGCGGCTCTGGTAAAAAGTATAAAAAATGCTGTTGGCCTAAATTCGGCTAAATTACCTTCTTATTTAAGCAAAATCGTGTTAAAATAAGAAAAATGAACAAAAAACGAGTTCATCTAATTCTATTTTTTATTATCATTTTAGCTATTTTGGCTGGCAATTTGAGTTATCCAAAATATTGCAACCAAGGGATTGATTTTTTAAATAGAAAATCTAATTTAAAACTTCCTTATTTTTGGGAGATTCCTTTTAAGTTAGGTTTAGATTTACAAGGAGGGACCCACCTTATTTATGAGGCCGACTTATCTAATATTGAAAAAGAAGATTATGGCTCTGCTATGCAGGGACTGAGAGATATTATTGAAAGAAGGGTTAATCTTTTTGGAGTCCAAGAGCCAGTAGTTCAAACTCAGGAAGCAGTTGGTCATCATAGGTTAGTTGTTGAGTTAGCCGGGGTAAAAGATCCAGCTAAAGCAATTAGAATGATTGGTCAAACCCCCTTTTTGGAGTTTAAAGAGCAAAGATTAGAAGAGGAAACTCAAAAAATTCTTGATAAGAAAAAAGAAATAGAAGGAAAAACTCTCGAAGAAATGCAGAAAGTTGAGAACTGGCAATTGGCTTTTGAAGACCCCTATTTTAAGTCAACAGCTTTAACCGGGAAATATTTAGAAATAAAAGGAACAAAACTAAGTTTTGATCAAACTACTCAAAAACCTTTAATCTTGCTTCAGTTTAACAGCGAGGGCTCTAAAATTTTTGAGGAATTAACTTCAAAAAATATTGGAAAAATATTAGCAATTTATATTGACAATATTCCTCTTTCTACTCCAGTTGTTCAAGAAACAATTTCCGGCGGCAAGGCCCAGATTACCGGAGATTTTACTGTTAATGAAGCCAAGGAATTAGTTAGAAATCTTAATGCCGGCGCTCTTCCTGTTCCTATAGAATTAATTTCTCAGCAATCGATTGGAGCAACCTTGGGAGCTGTTTCTTTAGAGAGAAGTTTAAAAGCAGGGATATTTGGTTTTTTAATTATAATTTTATTTCTGATAATTTTTTATAGATTTCCAGGATTTTTAGCTTCCCTGGCTTTGGGAATTTATGTTGCTTTGATTTTGACTTTCATTAAATTAATTCCCGTTACTTTGACCTTAGCCGGGATTGGCGGTCTTATTCTATCGGTAGGGATGGCAGTTGACGCAAATATTTTAATTTTTTCTCGGATGAGAGAAGAGTTAAAAGAGAAAAAAAGTTTTACCATCTCTATAGAGGAAGGTTTTAGAAGAAGCTGGCCTTCAATTCGAGATGGAAATATTACTACCTTGGTTGTTGCTTTAATTTTGTTCTGGTTCGGAACCAGTTTTATTAAAGGATTTGCCTTTACCTTAAGTATTGGAATCTTGGTCAGTATGTTTTCGGCAATTTTTATTACTAGAAACTTTCTGAGGATTTTTGCCGGAACAAAGTTAGAAAATATAAGATGGCTGTGGCGGTAAAATAAAAAGCCTAAAATCCAAAACTATCAGTTATGAATATTCCTTTTACAAAATATCGCAAAATCTATTTCATTTTTTCTGGTGTCTTGATTTTGGCAAGTATTATTTCTTTTATTATTTTTGGCTTGAAATTAGGAATTGATTTTACTGGTGGGAGTATTCTGGAAATAGAATATAACGAAAATAGACCCTCAAACCAGGAAATATTAGAGCAATTAACTGATATTGAGTTAGGTACTGTTTTTATTCAGCCAACTGATGAGAAAGGGGTTATTTTAAGAATGAAAGACATTAAAGAAGAGACCCATCAGCAGATTTTAGAGAAACTTAATGGAGGAAAGAAAATAATAGAAGAAAAGCGGTTTGAATCAATAGGACCTACAATTGGCAGAGAATTAAAACAAAAAACAAAAATTGTTATAATCCTGGTTTTATTATCAATAGTTTTATATATTGCCCTGGCTTTTAGAAGGATTCAAAGACCCCTAAGGTCCTGGCAATATGGGATAGCCAGTGTTCTTGCTCTTTTTCATGACATATTGATTCCTTTAGGGGTTTTTTCCGTTTTAGGAAAAATTTACAACATTGAGATTTCTATTCCCGTGATTACTGCTCTTCTTGCTGTTGTAGGGTATTCGGTTAATAACACCGTAGTAGTTTTTGATAGAATAAGAGAAAATCTCTTAAAAAGAGGAGGTCTTTTTGGAGAGATTATTGATAGAAGTTTAAATCAGACCCTGGCTCGCCAGATTAATACTGCCCTGACTACTTTGTTCGTTGTTTTAGCAATTTTTCTTTTTGGCGGAGAGACCCTAAAGTATTTTGCCCTAGCTTTAATTTTGGGCATTATAGCTGGTACTTATTCTTCAATTTTTTTAGCTAGCCCCATATTACTGGTTTGGTTTAAATGGCGGCAAAAGCGTCATAAGTATTAAATATCAAGTATAAGGGGTTGACAATGGTATTTAAAAATGGTTGAATATACTAAATAGTCTGCTATTTAGTATATAATAAATATAACAATTTTTTAGACTTATGAAATTCAATTACCAAAAAATTTGTTCAAGTTTTTTAAAGAATTTACCTCAAAGAACAACCGATATTATTGAGAGGCGTTTTGGTTTAGGTACCCCGTACCAGAACAAGTTCGGTGCAGGGCAGGCAGCAAAGAGAGAAACATTAGAAACTATTGGAGAAAGTTATAGCATTACCAGAGAACGGGTTCGTCAGATAGAAAAAGAGGGCTTTCCGGAAATTCAGTCAAGAATTAAAGAGTATCAAGGTGTTTTTCGATATTTTGATAATGTTCTTAAATCTTTTGGTGATATTAAAAAAGAAGAGACACTTCTTAAGTTTTTAGGTGGAGAAAGCTCTCAAAATCATGTTTTCTTTCTGTTAACCATAGGAGATAATTTTGAAAAAATTCCAGAAACACAGGACTTTTATTCTTTTTGGACCAGGAAAAAGGAATCCGTAGACCTTGTTAAAAAGATTGTAAAATCAACCATCAAAGAACTTGAAAATAAAAAAAGACCTTTTGTCTTAGATAAACTTTTTAGGATTCAAAAAACAAATCTTTTAAAAATCTCCAATAGAAAGTTAAGTAAAGATATTTTTAATTCCCATCTTGAGATTTCAAAAGAAATTCAAAAGAATTCTGAAGGTCAATTTGGTTTAAAAAATTGGTTAGAAATTAATCCCCGGGGGGTAAAAGATAAATCTTACTTGGTTTTAAAAAGAGAAAAAAAACCTTTACACTTTACTCAAATAAGTGACCTTATAAAAAATTCCTCTTTTTTGTCTCAAAAAGGAGAGGTCCACGTTGCTACCGTGCATAATGAACTAATTAAGGATTCGCGATTTATTTTGGTTGGCAGGGGTCTTTACGCTTTGAAAGAATGGGGCTATACATCCGGGGTAGTAAAAGATGTAATTTTTAACACCCTAAGAGAATCAAAAAGACCTTTATCAAAAGAAGAGATTTTAAGAAAAGTTTTGAAGCAACGTGTTGTAAAAGAAAATACGGTTTTCTTAAATTTACAGAATAAAGAATATTTCTTAAAGGACTCCCAGGGAAAATATACAATAAACCCCATTAAAGAGGCCTAATACGATGGTAGACTTCTTTTCTTCTCAAATTTTAGCTTTATATAAATTTTTAGCTCCGATTTTCTCTCCGATTCTCTCTCCTGCTTGGCAGATTTTTAAATCTTGGTGGTGGTTGCCACTTCCTTTTATTTTATGGAAGTTTCTTTCCTTTTTTTGGCTTTGGTGGAGAGGAATAGATGTTTGGTTTCCTAAACAAAAGCTTATTTTGCTTGAGGTCAGGATGCCAAAAGAAGTTTTAAAGCCGATTAGAGCAATGGAAACTGTAATGGCCGGCATTTATCAAATTTTTTGGGAGTCTATAGGCTGGTGGCAGAAATGGATTAACGGTAAACTTCAGCTTTCTTGTTCCTTTGAGATTGCTTCTATTGGCGGAGAGCCTCATTTTTTTATTAGAATTCCTCAAGAAAAGCGAGACCCCATTGAATCAGTTATCTATGCTCAATATCCAGAGGTCGAGATTTCGGTAGCAGATGATTACACTAGATACGTTCCTCAAGATATTCCAAATAAAGATTGGGACCTTTGGGGTGATGATTACCAACTTTTTAAAGAAGACTCTTATCCGATTAAGACCTATAAGGGATTTGAAACAGAAAGAGAGGCTCTGGAAGAGAAAAGAATTGATCCTTTAGCCGGTCTTTTAGAGGCGATGGCAAAGATAAAGCCCGGAGAGCAGCTTTGGGTTCAGATTACCGCCGAACCTGAAAAGACGGGCAAGTGGGTAAAAAAAGGAGAAAAGGTAAGAGATATGCTTGCCAAAAGAGTAAAAAAAACCCTCCCTGAAAGGCCGATGATTTTAGAAGCTACTGATATTTTGATTACCGGCGAAGTGCCGGGCAAACCCGAAAAGGAGGAAAAAGAACTTATCCCTCCTGAAATGAAACTTACTCCAGGGGAAAGAGAAGTGGTTGCCGGAGTGGAAGAAAAAATGTCTAAACCCGGTTTTACAACTAATATTAGATTCATTTATCTTGGCAAGAGAAATGTTTTTTTTGCGCCCAATGCCCGGCTCATTTTTGGCTTTTTTAATTCCTTTACAACTTATAACCTTAACGGTTTAAGACCTTGTGGAAACCCTTCTATTACTAAAGTTGACAAAAGCTGGTTCTTGCCCTTAAATTTTTTTCGTAGAAGAAGAATATACACAAGGAAAAGAGCGATTTTCAGGAAATATAAATCAAGAGTAGGTCTTTATTTTCCTCGGCCGGGTGGAACTTTTATCTTAAATACCGAAGAATTAGCTACCTTATTTCACTTCACCGGCAGAAGGGTTGCTCCGGCACCTTTTGTTCCTCGAGTTGAAGCGAAGAAAGGAGAAGCCCCCTCGGGACTGCCGACAGAATAATCGCTCGACAACCCACTTTGAAGGATTGTTCTCTTGCTCTTTTCGCTCTTATTTATATTATTTAATATTTTACTTTAGTCTTATGAATGCTGATATAGATTTTTTTGCTGAAACAACTTACCGTAATGTCTTGAAAAAGTTTGGTATTAGAATTGACGACAGGCGCCGGCATGTTTATGTTGTCGGTAAAACCGGAATGGGTAAAACAGCGATGCTCCAAAATATGGCTATTCAAGACATTCAAAATGGCAAGGGAGTAGGTTTTGTTGACCCTCACGGAGAGGCAGCAGAAGAGTTATTGGATTTTATTCCTTCTCATAGAATTAACGATGTTATTTATGTTAATCCTGCCGATTTAAATTATCCTATCGCCTTTAATGTTATGGAAAAGGTGGATATTGAATATCGGCATTTGATAGCCGGCGGCCTTATGGGGGTTTTTAAAAAAATTTGGCCTGATGTTTGGTCTGCCCGAATGGAGTATATTTTAAACAATTCTATTTTAGCTCTTCTTGAATATCCTGGTTCCACCCTCTTGGGGATTAATCGGATGTTATCTGACCCTGAATTTCGAAAGAAGGTAGTAGACAATGTTACCGACCCGGTTATCAAAGCATTTTGGGTTAATGAATTTGCCCGTTATAACCAAAGATATGAGGTTGAGGCAACAGCGGCTATTCAAAACAAAGTCGGCCAGTTTATTTCCGCTCCCTTAATCCGAAATATGATTGGTCAGACTAAATCTACCATTGATATGCGGGAGGTGATGGATAAAGGGAAAATTTTAATTTTAAATTTATCAAAAGGAAAAATAGGAGAGGATAATTCAATGCTCTTGGGGTCTCTTTTAATTACCAAGATTCAATTAGCTGCTATGTCTCGCGTTGATACGCCCGAAGAAAAGAGAAAGGACTTCTTTTTATATGTTGATGAATTCCAAAACTTTGCTACAGAATCTTTTGCTAATATCTTATCAGAAGCAAGAAAATATAGATTGGCTTTAATTTTAGCTCACCAGTACATTGCTCAGATGGATGAAAAGGTGAGAGATGCTGTTTTCGGAAATGTTGGGACTTTAATTTGTTTCCGAGTTGGGGCAGAAGACGCTGAGTTTTTAGAAAAAGAGTTTAGTCCGGAATTTACCAGTCTAGACCTTGTTAATTTAGCGAAGTATAATATTTATTTAAAATTAATGATTGACGGAGTGGCTGGAAGACCTTTTTCAGCTTGTACTTTGGCTCCATTTCCCAGACGGCTTGAAGAGTCAAACAAAGAGAGAATTATAAAAGTTTCCCGGGAGAGATACGGAACCCCGCGGGAAAACGTAGAACAAAGCATTACTAAATGGGCTGGCTTTTTAAAAGAATCAGGTGTTGGTATTCAGCCCAAACAACCCCCTGTTCTTTATGATGCTGTTTGTTCTTCGTGCGGCAAACCCACCAAAGTAGTGTTTCCCCCGGATGGAAAAAGACCGGTTTATTGCAAATCCTGTTTAAAAAAACTAAGAACAGCTAAAGAAACAACCCAGAGAGCGTACTCCGATCGCCCTGCGACTGAGGGTTTTCAACAAAGCCGGGATAAAACCATTTCTTTAGAACAGGCAGTAAAAGAAGAACCAATCCCCTTTAGAGAATCAAAGAAATTCCCTAAGTCTCAAAAAAGAGAAAGGAAACCCGTTAATTTAGAAGAGTTAAAAAAAACCTTAGAGGAAACATTAGGTGAAATTAAAAAACCCGACGAGAATTAAGAACCTGCCTCGCTAACGCTCGTCAGAACCTTGATTCGCTAAGGAATTATCATATATTCTTAAATTAATATGTTTAAAACTATTAAAGGGCTTGATATTAAAAATAAAAGAGTGTTAGTAAGATGTGATTTCAATGTTCCTTTAGATTATAGCTTTTCCCCTAGTCCTAAAATTTTAGATGATTTCAAAATTAAACAGACCGTTCCTACTATTAAATATTTAATTAAAAATAAGGCCAAGGTGGTTTTAATCAGTCATTTAGGCAATCCCGAAGAAGGGCAAAAATTTACCCAGCACCACTTTTCTAAAAAAAATGGTGCTGGGTTTAGTTTAAAACCCATTGCTTTAAGATTAAAAGAATTATTGGGTAAAGAAGTTAAATTTTTAGATGATTGTATTGATAAAGAAGTTGAGAAACAAACAATGGAAATGAAAATAGGGGAGATTTTACTTTTAGAGAATTTAAGGTTTCACAAAGAAGAAAGGGAAAACGACCGGAATTTTGCCAAAGAGCTCTCAAAATTAGGCGATGTTTATATCAATGATGCCTTTGGTTGTTCGCACAGAGCCCATGCCTCAATTGTAGGAATTCCTGAATACTTGCCTTCTGGAGCTGGCTTGTTATTTGAAAAAGAAGTCAGGATTCTCTCTAAGGTTTTAGAAAATCCCTGGCGACCCTTAGTAGTAATTATTGGCGGTGCTAAAATCTCAACTAAAAGCAAATTTATCAAACAATTTTTAGAAAAAGCCGACCATTTGCTTATAGGAGGGAAAATAGCCAATACTATTTTAATAGTGAAGGGAATTTGTGTTGGAAGACCCTGGCCATCAGAGGAGACAGTAAAAGAAATCCGTGAGTTTAATTTAACCTCTACTAAACTTCATCTTCCAATAGACGCCATAGTATCTCCAAATGATACAGGTAAGATTTATGTTCGAGAATCAGCGCCCGGAAAGGTAAGAAAAGATGAACTACTTTTAGATATCGGGCCGGAAACAGTTAAGATATTTTCCAAAATAATTGAAGATGCTAAAATGATTATTTGGTCAGGTCCCCTTGGGTTTTTTGAAAATCCTCTATTTGAAAAAGGGACAAAAGATATCGCTGAGAAAGTTGTTAGAAATCATCAGGCATTTAAAATTGCTGGTGGAGGAGATACTATCTTTGCTTTATCCAAATTTGGATTAAAAGACAAATTTGACCATATCTCTACTGGTGGGGGAGCGATACTGCAATTTCTTTCTGGCGAAGAACTTCCTGGCTTAAAAGCATTAGGTTACTATGGCAGCTGAGATTAAAAATCTAAAAAAAACAGCTAATCGGATTTTAAAAGCAATAAATTCTGAAGAAAGAATAATTCTTTATGGGGACGCAGATTTAGATGGAGTATCTTCAGTTATTATCCTCAAAGAAGCTATAGAGAATTTAGGGGGTAGGGTTAGAGAGGTTTATTTTCCTGATAGAGAAGAGGGTTATGGAATAAATGAAAAAGCTTTAAGATATTTAAAAAAGTATGCCCCTGCTTTATTTTTAGTTTTGGATTGTGGCATTGGGAATTTTAAAGAAGTAAAAATAGCCGGAAAATTAGGTTTTGAGGTGGTAATAATTGACCATCATGAAATATTAGACAAACTTCCCTCGGCCTCCATTATTGTTGACCCTAAACAAAAAGGAGACAAGTATCCCTTTAAATATTTTGCTAATGTCGGCATTGTTTTTAGATTAGCTAAGCTTCTTTTAATGGAAAAGATGTCAGAAAGTTTAAGAAGAAATTTTTTAGAATTAGTAACTATGGCCACTATTGCTGATATGATGCCGAGGATTGATGAAAATAAAGTAATGATTGAAGAGGGATTAAAATATTTAGAAACAAGCTGGCGGCCGGGAATTCAGGCCTTATTCGGATTAGATGTTTTTAAATCTTTACCTTTGCTTGAGCGGGTTTCTAAAATTAATTCTCTTTTGAATATTCGTGATGTTGAAAACAAATTACCGGCTTCTTTTCGTATTTTAACCAGTTTGGATAAAAAAGAAGCGGAACAATTGACAGCAAAATTCTTTGAGAAAAGCACTCAAAAGAAAATAAGAATAAGGGAAATAATAGAAGAGGTTAGAGATAAAATTTTTAAAGAGCCGACAGATTCTATTATTTTTGAAGGTAGTTCAGATTGGGAATTAATTTTACTGGGGGTTGTAGCTTCAATAATTGTTCCAGAATACCAGAAACCAGTATTTTTGTTTAAAAAGGGTAAAACAGAAAGTCAGGGAAGTATTAGAGCGCCGGCTGGGTTTAATACAGTTGAGGCAATGAAGAGTTGTTCAAAGAACCTTATACTCTACGGAGGACATCCTCAGGCAGCCGGATTTAGTATAAAAAATGAGAATATAGAGGAATTTAAGAATTGCTTGATTGAATATTTTAAATTAACATGAAAAAAATTGTAATCTATACTGATGGTGGTTCGCGCGGTAATCCGGGTCCAGCCGGAGTGGGGATAGTTTTTTGCAATGAGAAAAAGCAAATTATAAGAAAGTATTCTGAATATTTGGGAGATAATTTTACTAATAATCAGGCAGAATATAGAGCTGCAATTTTTGCTCTAAAAAAATTTAAGGCCTTGTTTGGAAAAAAATTGGCAAAGAATTCAGAGGTTGAAATAAAATCTGATTCTGAACTTTTGGTAAAACAGTTAAATAGCCAGTACAAAGTTTTAGATGAAAAAATTCAACCCTTATTTTTAGAGGTTTGGAATTTGAAATTTGATTTTAAGAAAATAAAATTTAGATTGATTCCGCGGGAGAAAAACAAAGAAGCAGATAAATTGGTTAATGAAATTCTTGATGCCCAAGGAACTGCCCAAAAACTGCTTTAACAGTCATCTAAGAACCGTTCTCGGGCGTTTCAACATTACCAATTAAAAATCCCGGTTTTAACCGGGGTTTTTAATGTCCTAGTAAGACTGTAAGCCGAATTTTGTCTTGAGTGATTATCTATCTAAGCGAACTACTTTTTACAAAAGTTCAAGACGTATTCCCAAACTTTTGCTTTGTTCTTGCACCCAGGTAAGTGTTTAGCCGTTGCACCTCAGCATTTCTGCTGAACTCGCCGAGCACTCAATCTATTGAATACTCGGCGTTCCTCGCCTTTCGGCTCGGAACGTCTCTGCTCGCAACTCTCGCGTCACCGCGTGCGGGCGTTACCCGCTACCTTGCTGCCTGATAGGGCGGGTGTTCGGACTTTCCTCCTCCCGCATACTAAATGCAGGAAGCAATCACTCATCTTACTAGGACACCTATATTCTACCAATTTAAAAAATTCTTGTCAACCCTTCACCTTTCGGTAACGCTTGAGTTGAAAAACAACGGTAAAAATATTAGAATAAGGAGTAATTCAATGTTTAATCATATTTTTAATTCAAGAAGCAAAACAGTTACTTTCGCAGCTTTTCTGTTGGCTGTTTCGGCTTTAATTAGCCGAATTTTGGGATTAGTAAGAGATCGGCTTTTAGCTGGTCAGTTTGGAGCAGGGGAGAAGTTGGATATTTATTTTGCAGCTTTCAGAATTCCGGATTTTGTCTATGGTATTTTGATTGTCGGAGGGATTACGGCTGCTTTTTTGCCTGTTTTTTCTGAATATTTTCAACACAAAGGAAGTAAAGAAAGCAATGAATGGTCTCAGCAGGCCTTAGAATTCGTTAACAATGTTTTAAATTCTTTTTTTATTTTACTTATTTTAATCTGTGGCATTTTGGCTATCTTTACTCCTTTAATTATTAAATTTGTTGTTCCCGGCTTTTCACCAGAGAATACAGCTTTTACTATAGCCTTAACAAGGATAATGTTTTTAAGCCCGATTTTCTTTGGCTTATCCAGTATTTTTTCGGGAATTTTACATTACTTTAATAGATTTTTGGTTTATTCTTTAGCCCCAATTTTATATAATCTGGGAATTATTTTTGGAATTTTGTTTTTAGTTCCTATTTTTGGAATTTTTGGTTTGGCTTACGGAGTAATTTTAGGAGCGTTTTTGCATTTATTGATTCAAGTTCCTGCCGCCTTAAATGCTGGCTTTAGGTATAGAGCCATTTTTAATTTCAGGTTTCCGGGTATAAAGAAAATTTTTAGATTAATGATTCCAAGAACAATTGGCACTGCTGCCTATCAGATAAATTTGATTGTTGTTACTGCTATCGCCTCTACTTTAACTGCTGGAAGTATTGCTATTTTTAATTTCTCTAACAATCTTTACTATTTTCCAATCGGTCTTATTGGTGTATCCTTTGCTGTATCTTCTTTTCCTGTTTTTTCAAGATTTTGGGCAAATGGTCAGAAAAGAGAATTTTTGGAAAATTTTTCTTCGTCATTTCGACAGATTCTGTTTTTTATAATCCCTGTTTCTCTTTTAATGTTTCTTTTAAGGGCTCAGCTGGTCAGGTTAATTTTGGGAACTGGTCAATTCGGTTGGTTAGAAACCCGTCTCACCGCTGCCAGTTTGGGCATTTTTTGTTTAGGGATTCTTGCCGGAGGTTTAAGTCCGCTTTTAAGTAGAGCTTTTTTTGCCCTCCAGAACACCAAGACGCCAGTGGCGATCGGAGTAGTTTCTATGGCGGTAAATATAATACTTTGTTTTTTATTTACCTATTTTTTATCTTTTTCAAATATCTTTCAAAATGTTTTAGAGAACTTCCTTAAACTTCAAGGAATTAAAGATATCCGAGTAATAGGTCTTCCTTTGGCTCTTTCTTTGGCTGCTATATTACAAACATTTTTGCTTTTGATATTTCTATATAGAAAAATAGGGGGCTTTAGAATAAAAGAAATTCTTCAGTCCCTGAGCAAAATTTTAACAGCCAGTATTTTTATGATGATTGCTGTCTATTTTGTCCGTCAGATTGCAGGTGGGTTTGTTAGTATGCAAACTTTTTCCGGAGTTTTTTGGCAGGCGGTTTTAGCCGGCTTAACTGGTATATTTGTTTATTTTCTTATTACTCTGCTTTTCAAATCGCCAGAGATTAAAATCATAAAATCCTCATTTTTTAAACAGTTTAACCGCTAACAGAAATGAGAGCGGAACAAATTAGAAATTTTGTCATAATTTCACATGTAGATCATGGGAAGTCGACTTTAGCTGACCGTTTTTTGGAATTAACAAAAACCATTTCTCCAGAAAAAATGCGGGCTCAATTTTTAGATACAATGGATTTAGAACAGGAAAGGGGAATAACCATCAAGCTCCAGCCGGTTCGGATGGAGTCTAAATTTGCTGATTGTAGATATATTTTAAATTTAATCGATACTCCCGGGCATGTAGATTTTTCTTATGAAGTTTCTAGGTCCTTAGCGGCAGTGGAAGGAGCTGTTCTGTTGGTTGATGCCAGTAAAGGCATTCAGGCTCAAACTGTAGCTAATTTAGATTTAGCCCAACAGCAAAATTTAATTATCATTCCAGTGGTAAATAAAATTGATTTGCCTCAAGCAAGAATAGATGAAACCGTTGAAGAAATCGGTGATTTGCTAAAAATTAATAAAAATAAAGTGCTCAAAATTTCTGCTAAATTTGGCACTAATGTTGAGCAGGTTTTAGGGGCGGTGATTAAAAATATTCCTGCTCCGCCAAGAGAAAATTTAGAGAAACCTTTTCGAGCTTTAATTTTTGATTCAAAGTATGATTCTTACAAAGGAGTAATCGCTTATGTTCGAATTGTCGATGGAGAAATCGAAACTGAAACAAAAATAAAACTTCTGGCTACTCAAGCCAGGGGAGAAATAAAAGAACTTGGTGTTTTCAAGCCAGAATTTTCTCCTTGGAATAAACTTTCGGCGGGCGAGATTGGTTATATTGCTACTGGTATTAAAGAGCCAGGAGAAATCCGAGTGGGAGATACGATTGTAAATCAAAAAGTAGAAAAAATAGATATCCATCCTCTGCCTGGCTATAAAGAGGCAAAACCCATGGTTTTTGCCAGCTTATTTCCCGAAAACCCTGATGATTTTGATTTATTAAAAGATAGCTTATCTAAATTAAGATTAAACGACCCTTCTTTGGTCTTTGAGCCAGAAACAAAGGAATGTTTAGGTCGAGGGTTTCGCTGCGGATTTTTAGGAACTTTGCATACTGAAATTACTTCTGAGAGAATCCATCGGGAGTTTGGTTTAGATTTAGTAATTTCTGCCCCTTCGGTTGTTTTTAAAGTTATTGACCAAAAAAACAGAGAGAGATTTAATTCAAGAATATATAATCATACCTTAGCGAATCAAGGTTCTCGAGCGGAGCGAGAGGTTCTTATTTATTCAGCCAGCGATTGGCCGGATGTTTTAGAGATTAAAAGAGTTGAAGAGCCCTGGGTGTCTCTGGAAATAATAACTCCAACTAAATATATGGGAAGGGTTTTAGAGGTTTTAGAAAGCCTTCAAGGGCATTATGTTAAAACTCAATATTTCGGTCCTGAAAAGGTAATTTTAATTTATGAACTTTCCCTGAGAGAGATTATTGTTAATCTTTACGATAAAATTAAAAGCGCAACCCAGGGTTATGCTTCAATGAATTATAAAATTTTAGGTTTTAGGCCAGGAGATTTAGTAAAAATGGAGATTTTAATTGCTGGAAAGAAAGAGGAAGCATTTTCAAGAATTGTTTCCCGAGAAAGAGTTTATCAAAAAGGAAAATCTTTAATTAGAAAATTGAAAGAGACTTTACCCTCTCAACAATTTTCAGTTGCCTTACAGGCTGCAGTTAACGGAAAAATTATTGCTAGAGAAACAATTAAAGCCAAAAGAAAAGATGTTATCGCTCCTCTGTATGGAGGTGATTATACTCGCAAAAGAAAACTTTTAGAAAAACAGAAAAAGGGTAAAAGAGCATTAAAGGCAAGAGGAGAGGTTAAAATTCCTCCCAAGGTATTTTTAGAAGTATTTCGGGGTTGAAAATATCAAAGAAAGTTGGTAGAATCTAAATAGTATTAAAATAGTATTAAATAAGATGAAGCTTAAACCACAAACAATTTTTAAAATAATCTGGATTGTTTTAATATCTTTGGTGGTCTTAAGTATGTTTGCCTTCACCTTGGCTCCTTTATTTCGTTAAAGAAGCTAAGCTCCTTCTTGATACTTTTTATGGTAGTAAAGTTTAGAAAAAACAAAAAAGTTCTTTCCCGCCAGAACATACTCTTATCAGTATCACTTGGAATATTATTATTAGTGATAATTGGGTTTTTAATAAATACTAATCTGAGAATAAATCGTCGGAGAGTAGAATCTCTTTCCCAAATTAAAATCCTTAAGGAGGAAATTAAAACCTTAGAAGAACAGAGAAAAGAAATGAAAGAAAAAATTTCTCAAGCCACAAGTAAAGAGTATTTAGAAGAGGTAGCTCGAAACCAGCTTGGTTTAAGAAAATCCGGGGAGGAGGTAGTAGTTGTTACCCAGGAAAAGGAGAGTGAAGGAGAAAAAGAGGAAAAAGAAGAAAAAAGTTTTTGGAATCTTAAAAAAATCTGGGAATGGATAAGGAATAAATAATGCGAGAGTAGTATAATGGTATTATATAACCTTCCCAAGGTTGAGACGGGGGTTCGATTCCCCTCTCTCGCTTCGATTTTAGGCCGGAGTAACTCAGTGATAGAGTAGCTATTTCGTAAATAGCAAGTCGTGAGTTTGATTCTCACCTCCGGCTTAGCAATTTAGACGAGTAGGTCGTCGGCCTGCCCCGCACCGAGCTTTGCTCTGGTGCGGGGTCCAAATCCGACCTCTGGCTTTCCCTTACCCCTTATAAAGGAAATAAAGATATGACTAATACAGTTCCACAATTAAAAGAATTACAGGAAAAACTCCATCATTTGATGGACTGTCTTTGACGTAAAGAAAAAGAAAAAAAGAATTGAAGAATTAGAGAAAGAAACTCAAAGACCCAATTTTTGGAAAGACAAAGAAAGAGCAGTCAAAATAAATCAGGAACTGAGCCGGCTTCAAACAGAAATAATTGAGTTTGAGGAACTAAAAAGAGAATTAGAAGAGTTAGGCTCCAACCCACCCACCCCCCATTTAAAAAAAATTAAAGAGTTTGAAAGAAAGTTGAAACAAAAAGAGCTTCAGATTTTCCTTTCTGGAAAATATGACAAAAATAATGCTATTTTACAAATATTTAGCGGAGCCGGAGGAATTGACGCTCAAGATTGGGCAACAATGGTCTTGAGAATGTTTGAGAGGTATTCTATCAGAAAAGGTTTTCGGGTAAAAAGTTTACATCAATCTTTCGGTGAAGGGGTAGGACCCGAAGGAAGAATTGGAACCAAATCAGCTACTCTGGAAATTAAAGGACCTTATGCCTATGGTTTTCTTAAAAAAGAATCAGGTGTTCATAGATTAGTTCGGCAGTCTCCCTTTTCTGTTAAAAAACTTCGCCATACTTCTTTTATTTTGGTTGAGGTTTTACCTGAAATTGGGAAGAAAGAAGAGGAAGAGATTAAAATTAAGCCTGTAGATTTAAAAATAGAAACCTTTCGGGCTTCAGGACCTGGTGGTCAATATGTTAACCGGCGAGAGTCAGCTGTTAGAATTACCCACCTACCTACTGGTATTGCGGTAAGCTCCCAAGCTGAACGGCTTCAAGGATTGAATAAAGAACAGGCAATGAAAGTTTTATACGCTAAACTTTATCAATTAAAAAAAGCAGAACATCGGAAGGAATTAAAAAAAATCAAAGGAGCTACAATTTCCGTCAGTTGGGGAAACCAAATTAGGTCTTATGTTTTACATCCCTATAAATTAGTTAAAGACCTTAGAACCAATATTGAGACCTCGAATGTCGAAGAGGTCTTGGATGGAAATTTAGACCAGTTTATAGAAGCCGAAATTAAAGAATAGCAATAATAACGATGACAATAATGATGACAGTTCACGTCAATAGTCATAATTAATAGCCAATTTGATGTTGTCTTTACATAAGATTAGCAAAATTTATCCTTCCCATGCAGATGGCAGCCCCATAGTTGCTTTAGATAATGTTTCTTTTGAGATAAATAAGAAAGAATTTGTTTCTATTGTTGGAAAATCAGGAGCAGGTAAAACAACCTTATTTAAATTGATTTTGGCTGAGGAGGAGCCAACAAAAGGAGAGATTTTTTTTGAAGACCAGGATATTCAGGAAATAAAAAAATCTCAACTTTCAATATTAAGGCGAAGAATTGGAACGGTCTTTCAGGACTATAAATTGCTTCCCTCAAAAACAACTTACGAAAACCTTGCTTATGTAATGGAAGTAATGGGGGCGACTGATGATGAAATTAGCCGAGACGTGCCTCAAGTTTTAGAACTTGTGGGATTAAGAGACAGGGCTTATAATTTTCCTGAGGAGCTTTCCGGGGGAGAACGGCAGAGGGCAACGATTGCTAGAGCCCTTATTCATCGACCAGAAGTTATTTTAGCCGACGAACCGACCGGTAATCTTGACCCTTACCACTCCTTGAATGTTATTCAGCTTTTAATAAAAATTTATGAACTTGGAACTACTGTTATTTTAGCTACCCATGATAAAGAACTAATCAACAGATTAGGAAAAAGAGTAATTACTTTAGATAATGGAAAAGTAATTAGAGACGAAGAAAGAGGCCGTTTTATACTTTAACTATGTTTACTTCACTTAAAAGAATAATTCGAGCAGGCTGGACAGGTTTTTATAGAAACCCTGGTTTAACTGTGGCGACTGTTTTTATTATGGCAACGGTTATTTTTTTCATTACAACGCTTTTTCTCTTTAATTTGGTTTCCGGGATTTTAATTTCTAATATTCAAGAGAAAGTTGATATGTCGGTTTATTTTAAGGAAGATATTTTATCAGAAGATATTTTAGCGGTAAAATCAGAGCTTAAGGGAATCCCTGAAGTGAAAGATGTTGAATATGTTTCAAAAGAGCAAGCCCTTGAAAAATTTATTGAACAACATAAAAACGAACCGGTTTTAATGGAATCTTTAACCGAGGTTGGCAAGAATCCCTTTTTGGCTTCTTTAAACATTAGAGCCTGGCAGGCCTCTCAATATGAACAGGTCACAAATTTTTTAGCAGATAGTTCTTTTAATAATTTAATTGAAAAAGTTGATTATTATCAAAGAAAACCAATCATTGATAAAGTTTTTTTAATCACCTCTGGGGTCAATAAGGCCGGAATTTTCTCTGGTATAGTTTTAGGAATGATTGCTATTCTCATTGCCTTTAATACCATTAGAATTGCAATTTACAATTCAAGCGAGGAAATTTCAACTATGAGATTAGTGGGAGCTTCAAATTGGTTTATTCGAGGTCCATTTTTGATTCAGGGAATTATTGCTGGGTTTTTTGCGACCCTATTTACCCTTTTAATAACCTTTGCTCTTTGTTATGGTTTTGATTCAAAGATTAGCGTAATTGCTCCTCAGATAAGCACTTTCGCTTTATTTATCAGTAATTTTTGGATACTGGTCTTAATTCAACTTACTGCTGGAATAGGCTTAGGAGTAATTTCCAGTCTGATTGCCGTAAGAAAATATCTGAAAGTTTAAAAAAAGCTTTTTGATGCGGGATCGTCTAACGGTAGGACGACGGATTCTGGCTCCGTTAATCTAGGTTCGAGTCCTAGTCCCGCAGC
>CAYMJA010000007.1:0-30253 GCA_964391095.1 uncultured Candidatus Saccharibacteria bacterium | reverse complement strand
AAAGCCCGGCGTTACCATTGGTTATCTTCCAATATTAAAAATTTTGTGGAAGAGCCCCATTCAGGCATTATTTCCGATACCAAAGTTAGACCGTTAAATTTAACAGCCAGAAAAAGTAGAGAGAATAAAGAAATTTCAAGAGAATTAGTAACAGAAGAACCAAAAACCCTTCTGAAAGATATTAAATTAGTTTCGGAAAAGCCCGATACATTGATACGGCAGAAAAGATTAGATGGTTTTGCTGAGATGGAATTAAATAATGTTGAATTTCACTGGCATCCGGTAGTGCAAGAAAAATTTGACTTAAAGAGATTAAAAAAAATAATTGAACAAGCCCATTTCTTAAAGCCAGAAACTTTTGAGGAATTATTGGCCATAAAGGGAGTTGGCCCAAAAACAATTAGAGCTTTATCTCTAGTCGCTGAGTTAATTTATGGGAGTAAACCTTCTTATGAAGACCCGGCGAGATATTCATTCAGCCACGGAGGGAAAGACGGAACACCATATTTCCCGAAGCCCGAAGAAATGGATATAACTATTAATATCTTAGAAAAAGGAATTAAAAAAAGCAGAATTTCAATTCAAGAAAAAGATAAAGCTAAAAAAAGATTATATCAAAGAGTTGTTAAATGAAAAATCGAGGAAATAAAAAATGCCTCGATTTTCCAATTCTAAAAAATTTTTTCTTATAGAACCTTGTTATTTTTCTCATTTCTTTTTGGTTATCTTTATTAGATAGGTATCTTTTAACAGGTATCCCAATTTTTTGAAATAGTCCCTTGCCCCAATGCCGGCAATAACCGCTATTTTATTTAAGCCGAATTCTCTTTCGGTGATTTTTTCTGCTTTTTTCATTAATTTTTTACCAAGTCCTTTATGCTGCGGTGAGAAAGTGAAAGTAGGAATCTGATCCCTACCTATAGACTGGAGTTGGCCATAAGTGTGAATTTCTCTAATAATTGCCGAATTTTTCAAGACCGGAAAAACAACAGGGGAACCGCTCTTGTAATATTGAGAGGGAATGCGAAGACGTAATAGACTATAAAGCTGTTCTCGGTTTTTACTCTCGTAACTTAAAAAGATTTCTTTGCCGCCAGAGGCGTTATAATCTTGGCGGAATAAGTAAAGCTTTTCCTTTGGGTTGTATTTTTCTTTAACCTCTCTGCATCTAATACACTTGCATTTTAATCCTTGTTTTTTCATTTCTTTTTGGACAACTTCCCTTAAATTGGAAGTTTTAACCCCTCCCTCAATAATATCTTCTGAGGGAATATCTCTAATTATTCTTTGAATCCTGCAGTAGCAAGGTATCTGCTTTTTTATTTCAGCCAAAAGTTTAATTAATCTTTTCTTAGAATAGGGTTTATACCTTCCTTGTTTGTACCATTTATATAAAGGCGCTTCTTTGAGCAAAGCTAAAGGATAGATTTTTAAGAGGTCGGGTTGAAAATCAGGATTTGAGAAAAGCTCTTCAAATATTTTAATATCTTTTTTGAAATTAGACCCTGGTAAATTTGGCATCATTTGATAAGAAACCTTAAAACCAGCATCTTTAAGCAATTTTGTCGCTTTTATTGTTGCTTTTATGCCGTGGCCCCTTTTGTTTAATTTCAAGATGTTGTCATAAATGCTTTGGACGCCGAGTTCAACCCTGGTTATTCCCAATTTCCTCATTCTTTTTAATTCTCTTTCATTAATAAAATCAGGGCGAGTTTCTATGGTAATCCCAATAATTCGCTGTTTCGCCTTCTCATTTAGTTTCTGGGTTTCTTGTAAAGATTTAATTTTTTGCCCAGTTTTACCTTTGGTTTTAGTTAACTTTGCGTTGCAGGCCGCGAAACAGCGGGTAATAAACCAGGTTTGATATTTTTTGGGATAATAACTCCAGGTTCCGCCGATTATTCTTAGTTCAATTTTGTCAATCGGATGGCCGGTTTTTTTTAATGATTTTAATCTAGTTTGGACCTGCAAATAAGGGTCAAAATTGGCTAAAATTGCCCTTTGAACCGCCGGCTCTTTTTTTAAATAACTTTTAGGAATTCCTTTTTGAGAAGGACAGTAAATACATTTCCCCGGACAGGAAAGGCCTTGCCCCGCCCCCCATTGGGGGCGGGGTGAAGTTAAGACCGAAACATTAACTATTCCAGAAAGAGAACGAATTTTTCTTTTTCTTAGGAAAACTTCTAAATTTTTATTTGGCTTAATACTTCCATTTTTAATCAATTTATGATATGCTTCTAACAGTTCAACGTTAGAGGGGGTAGAAATTTTGAATTCCTTGGCAATTTTTCTTCTAACCACATCTAAATCAGCCAACTTTTTTAATTTGTTTTTTGTTAATTTTTTGATTGCTGATTCGATTTTAGAAAGTTTGTTTTTCATCAGTTCTTATGGACAAAGAATACGCCAAATATCTATTAGAGAAAACTAAAGAAGATTATAACCTAATTGCCGAGGATTTTTCAAGAACTAGAAAAAAGCCCTGGGAGGAAATTAGGTTCTTGGTAACAGATTTTTTAATACCAACAGATAGAGTTTTAGATTTAGGGTGTGGCAATGGCAGGTTTTACGAATTTTTTAAAAATAAAAATGTAGATTATATTGGGGTAGATAATTCTGAAAAGTTGATTGAGATAGCTAAGAAAAAGTTTCCTAATGTAAAATTTCAAACAGTTAATGCCCTGAATTTACCTTTTCCTAATAATTATTTTAACAAGGTTTATAGTATTGCTGTTTTACATCAGATACCTTCCCAAGCATTCCGCCTTCAATTTTTAAAAGAAGTAAAAAGAGTTTTAAAACAAAGAGGAATGTTGATTTTAACTGTTTGGAAATTTCACAACAAAAAAGAAGTTGTCCTACTTTTAAGATACACCATTTTGAAACTAATAGGAAAGTTAAGATTAGATTTCAAAGACATTTTTGAACCCTGGGGTAAAAAAACTAAAAGATATTATCACTGGTTTTCAAAAAGAGAATTGATAAATTTGGTTAAGAAAGTAGGGTTTAAAATTAAAGAAAGCAGTATTACAAAAAACAAAAAGGGCAATAGACAAAATATTTATTTAATAGCAGAAAAGTAGCCCCTATAGCTTAAGGGATAAAGTATAACCCTCCGGAGGTTGGGATCTCCGTTCAAGTCGGAGTAGGGGCACCCTATAAGGAGGAGTATCCTAATGGTAAGGAACCGCTCCCGAAAAGCGGCGGGCGAAAGCCCTTGCAGGTTCGAGTCCTGCCTCCTCCGCAAGCAAACGAAAAGCCCTTCTGGGCTTTAAATTTGCTTTGTTGTGGCGGGGTGTGACGAGAATCTGACTTCCCGAATTGCGTTCCGCTGAAAGCGGAACGGCAATACCTTCGGGCAACTCTTCGAGTCCTGCCTCCTCCGCACAAATTAGTTAGAGAAAAAATATGTTTAATTTTTTTAAAAAAAGCAAAGAGCCGAAAGATTTAAAAGGAGTTTTAAATCAAATCAGACATTTAAAGAAGAAAATTGAGGTAATTTCTGAGGACCTGGAAAATCTAAAAAAAGGAACTAAATTTTCTATTCAGAAAATGGGGATAGTTAGATATAATCCCTTTTCTGGTGTGGGAAGTAACCAAAGTTTTTCCATTGCCCTGCTTGATGGAAATAATGATGGGATAGTAGTGACCAGCTTATATACTAAAGAGACAAATCGGGTTTACGCAAAGCCGATTAAAAGTAGCAAATCAGAATATAGTTTATCTGACGAAGAAAAGAAGGCAATATTGAGAGCAATAGAATTCCCCAAGAATTAATTTTTTATTTAAGTATGACCGGCAAGAAAAACAAAAATTTAGTATCTCGTCCACCCGTTGTGGTTGTTTTAGGCCATGTTGATCATGGGAAATCATCAATTCTTTCAGCGATCAAAGATTTTAAAATTATTGAAAAAGAAGCTGGTGGGATAACCCAGCATATCGGGGCTTATCAGATTGAACATCAGGGCAAGAAAATTACCTTCATTGACACTCCTGGACATGAGGCTTTTTCGGCTATGAGGTCAAGAGGGGCCCAAGTAGCTGATACTGCCATTTTGGTAGTAGGGGCTGATGAGGGGGTAAAAACTCAAACAAAAGAAGCTATCTCTCATATAAAGAAGGCTCAGATTCCAATGATTGTAGCTATTAATAAAATGGATAAACCAGAAGCTAATCCTGAGAAAGTAAAAAGAGAATTGTCAGACCAAAATATTTTAGTTGAATCAATGGGGGGCAAAGTTCCTTTGGTAGAGCTTTCGGCAAAGACCGGCAAAGGGATTCCAGACCTTTTAGAGTTAATTTTATTGGTCGCTGAAATGGAGGATTTAAAAGGAGATATTTCAAAACCTGCTGAAGGAGTAGTAATTGAATCTTATTTAGATTCTTTTCGCGGCCCAACAGCTACTTTAATCTTGCAAAACGGAGTTCTTAAAAAGGGTAATATTATAGGAACTTCTTCTGCTTTTGGAAAAATTAAAATTATGGAGGACTTTCAAGGAGTTCCCATAAAAGAGGGTTTTCCTTCTATGCCGGTTATAGTTCTTGGATTTGAAAATGTTCCTGGGGTAGGAGAGCAATTTAAAGTTTTTAGCGACATTGAAACAGCAAAGAAAATTTTTGAAAAGCCGGCTGAACCAGTTCCTGGAGTACTGGTTGTAGAGTCGGATAAAAAGGTTCTAAATTTGATTTTAAAAGTTGATGTTTTAGGGTCAATTGAAGCTATTGAGGAAGTTTTAAAAGACCTTCCTCAAGAAAAAGTTATTTTAAGAATTTTGAAGAAAGCAGTGGGAGATATAAATGAGTCCGATGTGAAGTTAGCAAAGGGAGCTAAAGCTGTGATTATAGGTTTTCGAGTAAAAACGAATCCTATTGCTAAAGGTTTGGCTTTGAAAGAAAAAATAAAAATAATGACTTTTGATGTAATTTATGAATTAGCTCAGGCGGTTAGGCAGGTTTTAGGCAAAAGGTTGGAATTTGAAACGGTTAGAAATGACCTGGGGAAGGTTAAAATTTTAGCAATCTTTCGGACAGAAAAAAATCGTCAGATTATCGGCGGCAAAGTCATTGAGGGAAAAATAAAAAGAGGGGCCCTACTTGAGGTCTATCGCGATGAAGAAAAAGTTGGAAAAGGAAAAGTTGTTGAGCTTCAGCGAGACAAAAAGAGCATTGAAGAATTAGCCAAAGGAGCAGAATGCGGAATTCTTTATGAAGGGGATGTAAGGATTGAGGAAGGAGATATTTTAGGGGTGTATACGGAAGAAAGAAAAAAGGGAGAATTGTAAAAATCCAAAGTCCAACTACTCACAACATTTGGATTTAAAAATGTCTAATCGTATTCAACGCGTTAATTCTTTAATAAAGAATGAATTAAGCCAGATTCTTCTTAAAGAAATTGATTTTCCTAAAGATATTTTAGTAACTATTACTTGGGTGGAAGTTTCAAGGAATTTAAACCAAGCCAAGGTCTATATTTCAGTAATTCCAAAGGAGCAATTTGATAGAATCTTTAAAGTTCTAAATAAAGGAATTTATAATCTTCAGCAAAAACTAAATAAGCGGTTGAAAATGAGGCCAATTCCCAGAATAAAATTTGTAAAAGAAGAAAAAGTTGTTGAAGCAGCGCGAATTGAAGAACTTTTAGAGGAGATAAAAAATGAGGAAAAGAAGGGTTGAAAAAGATTTAAAAAATGGTATAATAATAAAATGGCACGGTAGCCAAGTGGCTTTAGGCAGGGGACTGCAAATCCCTTTACGTGGGTTCGATTCCCGCCCGTGCCTCAGAATTTTGCCGCGGTGCTGGAATTGGTTTACAGGACGGGCTTAAAACCCGTTGGGTATATTTACCCGTGTGGGTTCGAGTCCCACCCGCGGCACCAGCGAGAAAAAGTCAACGATTTTTGGGCCGCCTCGCTTCGCTCGGCGACCAAATTATACGGAATTTTCCAGCTAAAATTTAATTTTTGGTTTTGTACCAGCTTCGCTGGCTGTAAAAGAAAATTTTTCATATAAAAGGTCGAAAATGAAAATTTTAATAAAAAATCAATTATGATAAATAACAAAATCATATTTGCAATACTACCTGTATTATTAGGATTGGTTTTAATAAATATGGCCAATGCCCGGGTTAGTGAATACCCACAGATTACTGAACAATTTTGCGATGCTATAAACCCCTGCCCTGAAGGACTGGAATGTTTTAGCTTCCCAGGCATTGGTTTAAGATGTGCTCAACCAAATCCTTGTAGCTATTTTCAGTGTCCCCAGAGAACTCAATGTGGTATTGCAGCAAGCTACCCTGGTCAAGTAATGTGTAGTTGTGTTGGCCCAGAATGCCCGGCTGTAAGCGAAGGTGAACAGGCAGTATCGTATGACCTATTGACCCAAAATGTGATTCATACGATAGACCAAAACGAGCAACCAGTTTCACACGATATATCTTTATGGAAAACTACCCCCGGAAATAAAGGTATATTAGAAACAACTTTTGTTTCAGTTGAATATTCCAATGAATTGATTGTTAAAGAATCTAAATTATTTATGAAAACTTCTGTTGGCGAAAAACCAATTAATGTTATGCCAGAAGACGCAATCGCAGTTTCTGAAACGCCTGACATTAAATCAATTAGAAAGATAGAATTAAAAGAAGAAGCACAGAAACCAGTTTATTCTATGGAAGGAATAAAACGAGCAAGATTATTTTTCCTATTTCCGGTAAGTTTAAAAATCGAAATAAAAGTTAGTGCTGGAACTGGCCAAGTTATCTCAGCAAAAAAACCCTGGTGGAGTTTTTTGACTTGGTAAAAGGGGGAATTTAGCTTGCGGGCGAGCCGCCTAATTGGGTGGCTTGCCTTCACCGCCTTTGGCGACGAAAAATGCTGTGCCCCGTAGTAAGATTTGTTTTACTACTGGGGTTCGAACTATCTTCAATATAGTGCACAACTAATACAAAAAGCCCCTGTTAGACGTTAGACAGGGGCTTTTTGTATTGATAGATTTAATTAGCTTTCTAAAATTTCTATGTAAGCTCTCTTTGCTCCGAAATTTTTTGCCTGCCAATATTCTGGAAACCAGATATCAAGGTGATAATAACCTTTTCTCCAATTCATCCTATCCTCTACTGTGAAAATTTTATCGCCATATAATTCAGGTATTCTAATTTTTGTTCCAAAAGTCAACATATTATTAGCTATAATTCCTTCTTCAACTGTTTTTCCCGAGGCAGTTATATAGGGGCTGCTGTCAGTTTGCCAGGGAGTACTTGAATAGGCAGTAATTACCATTTTTACTCGTTGGATTGGTTGAAGTTCAGGGAGAGGAGAATTAAATACTGATAAAAGACTATTTCCTTGCATTGTTGACAATTCTAAGGCAGGAGAAGGATTGGAGAAAGATTCGGCTTTTGCTTTTTGCATTTCTATTACCCAAAACCCTAAAACACTGCTTAGAATTCCAGCAATTATCAAAATAATTAAGGTATTTTTGCCCATAAATTTGGGGCTATTAAAGTGAATGTTCATAATAAAAACCCTTATAAAGGGGTTTTGCCATATTAGCTTATCTGTGGAGGGTTGTCAAGAGCGGGAGACGGGGCTTGAACCCGCGATCTTCTGAGCGGGTGAGCGGAATTGAACCGCCATCTCAACCTTGGCAAGGTTGCATAAGAACCATTATACGACACCCGCCTGTCTATTTGTGCCGCGGGCCGGACGTGCGCCGGCTACCTCTACTTTTTCAGAGTAGCGCTCTACTACATGAGCTACCGCGGCTCGGATTTAGCAAGTAATAAATAGCGAGTAGTTTGTAGTACTATTTTAACATCATTTGCTATTCACTACTAATTTTCCTGTGGGCGGTGTAGGATTCGGACCTACGACTTCTTCGGTGTAAACGAAGCACTCTTCCTCTGAGCTAACCGCCCTATTTATTTTTCGCTATCCTCGTTTGGAGAAAATTAATTAAGCTTACATTGAGAAAACTGAAAGTTTTTGAAGTGCGGACGGTGGGACTCGAACCCACACGGGTTTCCCCACATGATCCTAAATCATGCGCGTCTTCCGATTTCGCCACATCCGCCTAAAATGATTAAGTTTGCTTAATTATTTTACCTTCTTTAATTAAAAAATCAACCCTTTACCCAAAGCTTTGGGTGAAGGGTTGAAATTAGTCACAAAGGAAGAAAGCCAAAAATACCAAAGAAAAATTCTTAAGCAAATCAAGGCTCTGTAAGCAAAGCGGGTAAGTTCTTATCCTGTGGCTATTATTTCTATTAAGCTTACTAATCCCTTAGCAGCAAAACCTACCAATACCCCGATTGCAGCATATAAAACAAAGTCTCTTGCCTTCTTCACTTTATCGGGATCTCCCATCGCTGTTACAAAGAAATAACCAGCCATTATAATAAAAATAGCTGCCACTATCAATAAAATCACAAAAAGCCAATTAGTAATACTGTCAAGTAGCTCCATTATATCTACGTCGGGCGCTGATCCAGGTGCTGCCGCCAGGCCTATTATTGGTAGAGCCAAAAAACTCACTAAAACTAAGCTCGATAAAATCTTTTTCATTTTTCAATTTAGTAACTTATTTTAAAATCGACCTTTATTCCCACACCAAAAGTAAATACTATCTTCCCTCTACCCAAATTTTAGTCTGGAAGCTTGCTACGGGTGTGGAGGCTATATTCCAAAAATGTCTTTAAAAAGGGCAATTAAACCTTTAGCAGAAATAACGATAAGTAACCCAATTAAAGTCCAAAGAATTATTTTCTTAGCCGTATCAATTTTTTGGGGGTCTCCGGTTGCTGTAATAAAATAAAATCCAGCAATAATTATCATTATGGGAGCGACACTTAAAGCAAGATAAAACAGGAAATCAATAATTCTATATGTTAAATCTGTAAGACTAGTATATGATAAAGGGTTCGTAATTTCAACCCCCTCAACCGTTAAAGGAGCAAGGAAAGCAACTGTCAATAAGCAAATTAGCAGGAAATGAGTTTTCATTCTTTTATGGGATATTAAAACCATTATAATATAAATTAGGATTTAGTAAATAGTAAGCCGTAATGGTATTTTCCTGCCTCAAATTCTTTTTCTAACTTAAATCCGCAACCCCTGGTTATTTTCTTCACTTCAGCCGGAGAAATTCTTCCTTTTGAAGGTCCTTGAGTCGCCTTAGGTAACCAATCGATTACTACCAAGTCCCCTTCTTTTTTTAAAACCCTCTTTGCTTCAGATATTATAGCACCCTTCTCTTCTGCTTGAAAGAGTATATTAACCATTAAAACCAAATCTAGGGAAAAATCAGATAGTGTTGAGCCCTTTGGTTTCTCTAAGTCGCAGCGAATAATTCTGATATTTGAAACATTCTCTGTTAAAGCCCGGCCCTTTAAAGCAGAAAGGGGCTCTTTTTGGATATCCAAAGCGTAAACCAGCCCATCTTCTAATCTTTTGGCTAAAGGAATGACAAAACCGCCTGACCCACAACCAAAATCAGCAGCAACAATATCTGCCCTTAATTCAAGCTGGTCCAAAATCTCCTCTGGATTTAGAAAAGGAATCATAGTTTTTACATAAAGACTGCCGTGGCTACTTTATCTCCTTCTCCCAACCTCATTATTCTTACTCCCTGAGTTGCTCGGCTAAGTTTTGAAATCGAGGAAATTTTTATTCTAATTACCTGACCTTTCTGGGAAATAACAATTAAATCTTCTTCTTCGCCTGCCAGAACTCTTGATGCTACTAACTTTCCGGTCTTTGCGGTAATTTTAGCTGTCTTAATTCCGGAACCACCTCTTCCTTGTGATCGATATTCTTTTAAGTCAGTTCTCTTTCCATATCCATTTTCTGTAACCACTAACAAATAGTTTTGCGCTTTGGGTTTTGCGCCCTTGGCTTCTATTACATCCATTCCTATTACTTCATCTCCCTTTTTCAGGTTAATTGCTTTTACTCCTGAAGCCGGTCTTCCCATTTTTCTTATCTCCTTTTCTTTAAATCGGATAGATTGGCCTTTTTGGGTTACTATGATTATTTCATTCTGGTCAGTACTTTTTGCGACTTTCTTTAATAAATCGTTTTTTCTAAGATTTATAGCAATTAACCCTGACTTCCGAACATTTTCAAACTCCCCTAAGCCGGTTCTCTTAATTATACCATTTTTGGTAACCATTATTAAATTTTTTATCCCCAAGTCAATATCCTTTTTTCCGAAAGGCATCAAAGATAAAACTTTCTCTTCAGAGGAAATTTCAAGAAAATTGGAAAGCCCCCTTCCTCGAGCTACCCTTGTTCCTTCAGGAATTTCATAAGCCAAAGTTCTAAAAACTTTTCCTGAATCAGTAAAAAATAGCAAGGAGTCATGAGTTTGAGCTAAAAGAAGGTGTTCTACAATATCGTCTTGTAAAGTTTTCATTCCTAAAATTCCTTTTCCTCCTCTCCTCTGAATTTTGTAAGTAGCAGGATTTATTCTCTTAATATAGCCACCTTGAGTTAAAGTAATAATTGTCTCTTCCTGGGGAATTAAATCTTCTTCAGCAATTTCCCCAACTTTTTGAACAAAGATTTTTGTTTTTCTTTCATCGCCAAAATTTTCTTTAAGCTCTCTTAATTCTTTTTTGATGATTGTCTTTATCTTGTTGGGACTCTTAAGAATAGCTGTAAGTTCTTTAATTTTTACTAAGGTTTCTTTAAGTTCTTCCTCAATTTTTTTCCGTTCTAATTTTGCCAAAGCAGACAATTTTGTTTCTAAAATAGCATTAGCTTGAATTTGGGTTAACCTGAATTTCTTCATTAAATTCCTCTGAGCGTCTTCACGATTCTTCGAGTTTTTGATTGTCTTTATTACTGCGTCAATCCTGGACAGGCACTTATCTAAACCCTCTAAGATATGAACTCTCTCTTTGGCTTTCTCGAAATCATATTTTGTCCTTCTGTAAACTATTTCTTTTCGATGTTCAATAAAATAATTTAGAATATCAACAAGCGACAGCACTTTTGGCTGAATTCCTTCAGTCAAGGCTAACATATTTAAGTGAAAGGTTTTTTGTAAATCAGAAAATTTATAAAGCCGGTTTAAAATCTTCTGGGGATAAGCTCCTTTCTGAAGGTCAATCACAATTCTCATTCCTTCTTTATCTGATTCGTCCCTGATGTTTTTTACTCCCTGAATCTTTTTTTCTTGAACCAGCTTGGCAAAATGTTCAATCAAGTTTGATTTTTGAACTTGATAAGGAATTTCAGTAATCACGATTTGAGTTTGGCCAATTCCTTTTTGTTCTTCTATCTCTGCTTTTCCCCTCACCACAATTGGTCCTTTTCCCTGAGAATAGGCAGAAATTATCTCTTTTTTGTCATAAATAGCTCCTCCGGTTGGAAAATCCGGACCTTTGATAAAGTCAGAAAGTTCCTCGGTAGTTTTTTTAGGATAGTCGGCCAGATAAATTAAAGCTTCAGTTAATTCAGAAAGATTATGAGGAGGAATATTGGTTGCCATTCCAACGGCAATGCCTAAAGAACCGTTTAAAAGAAGTTGAGGCAAGGGAGAGGGTAAGACGGTTGGTTCTTTTCTTGTTCCGTCGTAGTTATCCCTAAAATCAACTGTATCTTTCCCGATATCTTTTAACATCTCCTCGCCAATTTTTGAAAGTTTACATTCTGTATATCTTGCCGCTGCTGGAGGATCCGAATCTAAACTCCCGAAATTTCCTTGACCAGTAATAAGAGGATATCTTAAAGAGAAATCCTGAGCCATTCTGGCTAAAGCATCATAAATTGCTGCATCGCCATGAGGATGGTAGGCACCCATACAATGGCCTACGACAGTTGCGGATTTTCTAAATTTAGCTGCATGGGTTAGTCCCATTTCATACATTGCATACAAAATTCGGCGGTGGACCGGTTTTAGTCCGTCGCGAACATCAGGAAGAGCCCGCGAAATAATAACTGACATTGCGTAGTCAATATATGACTCTTTCATTTCCTTGACTATCTTTCTGGGCTCAACCCGACCCATTTCTTTTATTTGTTTTTGTTCATTGTTCATTGTTCATTGATTTTTTCAATTCTTCCTCGCTAATTTCAGGCATCTTTATTTCTAGGAGATTTTCTAATCCTGCTTCCTTGAAAGAAGGTAAATTGATTTTCTCAATAAATTTTTCTTTGTTAAATTCCTTTATTTTCCGGCGAGAAAGGTTAATCCACCAGGCCGCCAAACCCAAACCTACAATAACTATTATGCTCCAAAGAATTATCTTTCTGATATACTCTGGTTGTTTTCGGAGTCTTTCTATGAAATTCATGGACTTAGTGCAATTATCCTTGCTTCTTCTTCAGAAATATCTTTCTTTTTAATAGATAACTTGGGCAAAGGTTCTAAGGATTTTATTCCTAAGGATTTCAAAAACTTATTAAAGTTATCTAACTTTATTTTTAGTTTAGGAATTTGATAATACATTGGTATAATAATTTTTGGCTCGATTTGAGACATTATTTTTATAGATTCCCCTGCCTCAAGCGTTTCTTTTCCTCCTACTGGAACCATTAATATATCTACTTTGCCAATTTTTTCTATCTGGTCCGAGGTCAATTCTTTTTGTCCTAATCTACCGAGATGGCAAATTTTCATTTTTTCGGTTTCAATAGTATAGATAATATTTTTTTTAGAAACTTCCTCTTTTTCTGGCAACTTATTTTTGCTTAAACCCGGAATACCTTGGATATAAACTCCCTTTATATCGTATTCTCCGGGACCGCTGATTAAAAAAAAGTTCCCAGATAATATTCTCTTACTATCATGAGTAATTAACAAGATATCTGCCTCGGTTTTGGGCGGCCGAAGACCAATTCCTTTTTCAAAAGGGTCTATTAATATATTAATAGAACCGTTTCTGTTCTTTTGAGTGGTTATCCGAAAACAAGTTTGACCGTACCAAGTGATAGTCATAATTCTATCTTATCACATCTAAATTTAGTTTCAACCCTTCACTTTAGGCCTAAGGTGAAGGGTCAACCCTTGTTTTTAAGAAAATTCTATGTTATATATTATTTTATTGGATATATGAAAAAAATACTGGAGCAAAATAACTTACTAAAACCGCTGAAATTGGGCGAAGTTGTTGAAGGCAAAATTATAAACAAGGGAAATGCCTCTGTATTTTTAGATTTGGGAAACCGGGGAACAGGAATAATTTACGGAAAAGAATTTTACGAAGCAAAAGACAAATTAAAAGATTTAAAAATCGGAGACAGTATTTCTGTAAAAATAATAAACCTTGAAAACGAAGAAGGTTATATTGAACTTTCTTTAACTAAAGCGGGGAAGGAACTTGCCTGGAAGCAGATTTTAGAAAAAGAAGAACAAAATGAAAGTCTTTATGTGAAAATTTTAGGTGCAAATAAAGGAGGACTTTTAACAGAGGTTTTAGGCATCCCTGCTTTTATTCCGGTTTCTCAATTGTCACTTGCTAATTATCCAAAAGTAGAAGATGGAGATAACCAAAAGATTTTAAGAGCTCTCCAAAAATTTATAGATAAAGAAATGGAAGTGAAAATCCTTGATTTTAACCCTAAAGAAGAAAAACTCATTTTGTCTGAAAAAGCAAAAGAGGATAAAAAGATAAAAGAAATTTTAAAAAATTATAAAGTAGGGGACATAGTTAAAGGGGAAATTACCGGCGTTGTTAATTTCGGCGCTTTTATCAAATTTCCCGTGGCCCCTAAGGTCGGCGAATTGACCCCAGGAATTGAAAACTTAGAAGGTCTTATTCATATCTCTGAATTAGATTGGCAACTAATTGAAGACCCATCTCAAATAGTGAAAGTTGGACAAAAGGTTAAAGCAAAAATTATTGATATCTCAAATAATAAGATTTCTTTATCACTAAAAGCTTTAAACAAGAATCCTTGGGAAGATATTGAAAAAAAATATAAAAAAGGCGGCATTATCAAAGGAAAAGTAATAAAAATTAATCCCTTCGGTGTCTTTGTCCAAGTTTCTCCAAAAATTCAAGGGTTATCTCATATTTCTGAATTTGGTTCTCAGAAAAAGATGGAAGAAGTTTTAAAAATCGGAGAGCAATACGATTTCCAGATTTTATCAATTGAACCAGCCGAACACCGAATGAGTTTAAAATTGATTAAAAGGTGAAGGGTTGACAAATTTTACAATTAGGTATATAATCAAAATTGAAAGATAAGGAAAGAACTTTAAAATTAGAAAGGAGTTAGCCATGTTTAAGAACAAGAATAGCCATTCCTTCTATTGTCCTGTTTGCGGACAAAAGAAACGGATGAGAGCCAAAGATCTTGTTTGCCCTGACTGTTATGAAACATACGTTCGAGAAGCAGGAAGGGCTTTGGTTCAGGGAAGCGTTCTTTTCCTTACCCAATGGGTTTTGCCAAAAGCAGAAAACTTGCTTAAGGAATTTCAAGAACAACTTCTGCAAAAACAAGCAGCCTTTAAGGTTCTGCAAAAACAAGTCAGCGACGGTGCTTTTGAAGAAATCAGAAAAAACGCCGGTGGTAAGTTTATACCTAAAGAGATATTCTCAGCAGCCCTTGGCCTGCAACGCAAGGAACTCTGGAAAGCCAAAAGCGGTAATCGTCTTTTTGCAGAAATGAAGGTTCTGGAAGAGCAGGTCAGTTTCCTCCAGGGAGTTATCAAGGAGATTAGAGAGAAAAACAATCATTTTTCTCCCAAGTCAGATTGTTCATCGGTTCCCGAAGTCCAACCGGAAGTCCAAAGGGCCGATGATTCTGTTAAGTCTAAGTAACGATTTTATCTTTCCTTATCTCAAAAGCTCTTGATTAAAAAACAAGGGCTTTTTTTAATTGAATTATTCTCAAAGATGTGTTAAATTAAACTCAGTATCACTTATTGTAAAAAAAATGGCACTGGCTAAAATCAAAATGAAAAATTTGATGAAGAATTTCATATTTATCCTGCTTATTTTTTTAATAATTTCAGGGATTTTTGCCCTGTTTGCTCAACCTTTTGAAAAAGAAAAGGAGATTTCCTTAACCCAGTTAGTTGAAGATATTAATCAGGAAAAAATTAAAGAAATTACTGTTTCCGGTTCCGAACTTTCTGTTTTATATCAGGACGAGACAAAGGTAAAATCAAGAAAAGAAACAGAAACTTCTTTTTCTGAATCCTTGATAAACTTAGGAGTGAATACAGAAACATTGAAAAAAATAGAAATTAAAACAAAGAAAGAACAAGGAACTTGGCTTTGGTTAGGACCTGTTTTGCTGTTTATTTTTCCTCTTTTACTTTTTGGTTTATTTTTCTTTTTTATCTTCCGTCAGGCAAAAGCCGGAGCTACCCAGGCATTTAGTTTTACCAAAGCCAGAGCTCGACTTTTTGGCGCTGAAGGGCATCCCAAAGAAAAAATTACCTTTAAAGATGTTGCTAATCTAAAGGAAGCCAAAGAAGAATTAAAAGAAATTGTTGATTTTTTAAAAAATCCCAAAAAATATTTAAAAATGGGAGCGAGAATACCAAGAGGGGTTTTGTTGATGGGTCCGGCCGGGACCGGAAAAACTTTATTGGCAAGAGCTGTGGCAGGGGAGGCCAATGTACCTTTCTTCTCAATCTCTGGTTCAGAATTTGTTGAGATGTTTGTCGGTGTTGGAGCAGGAAGAGTACGCAGTCTTTTTTCTGTTGCTAAAAAAGCAGCTCCTTCAATGGTTTTTATTGACGAACTTGATGCTATCGGCAGACAGAGAGGAGCTGGTCTTGGAGGAGGACATGATGAGAGGGAGCAAACATTGAATCAGATTTTAGTAGAAATGGATGGTTTTGAAAGAGAAACTCAGGTCATAATTATTTCCGCAACAAATAGGCCTGATATCTTGGATCCTGCTTTATTACGACCTGGCCGTTTTGACCGAAAAGTAGTTCTAGATATGCCTGATATTAAGAGCAGGGAAGATATCTTGAAAATTCACTGCCGAGGAAAACCTTTAACTTTAGATGTTAATTTGAGAGAAATTGCCGAGCGAACTCCAGGATTTTCCGGAGCTGACATAGCTAATGTTGTCAATGAGGCAGCGATTTTAGCCGCCAGAAGAAATAAAAATCAGGTTTATCAGGAAGAATTTTTAGAATCGATTGAAAAGGTTTTATTGGGTCCGGAAAGAAAAAGTCATATTTTATCTAAAAGAGAAAAAGAAATTGCAGCTTTTCACGAAGCAGGTCACGCTTTAGTTTCTGCTTCATTACCTGAAGCTGAATCGGTTAGGAAAATCTCAATTATTGCCAGAGGTATGGCTGCTGGCTACACTTTAAAAATGCCAATTGAAGAAAGAAGGATTAAAACGAAAACAGCATTTTTGACCGAAATGGCGACCTTGCTTGGCGGATATTGCGCTGAAAAGTTGAAATTTAAAGAAATTACCACCGGAGCGTCTAATGATTTAAAAAGAGCTTCGGACTTAGCTAGAAAGTTAGTTAAAGAATATGGCATGTCTTCCTTAGGACCAATTTCTTTTGGAGAAAAAGAAGAGTTAGTTTTTCTGGGGAAAGAAATTTCCGAGCAAAGAAATTATTCTGAAGAAGTGGCTACCCAAATTGACAAGGAAGTCGAAAAATTTGTTAAAAACGCAGAAAAAGAAGCAACAAAAATTTTGACCAGAAAGAAAAAATTGCTCAATAAAATTGCTCAAACTTTAATTGATAAAGAAACCATTGAAAAAGAGGAGTTCGAGAGTTTAATAAAAGGAGCAGGGAAAGCAAGTCCTCCTTCGCTAAAACTTCGGAGGACAGACAAGAAAGTTAAGAAATCCAAAAAAACTCGCCCTTCCTCTTTAAAAGTTAAAATAAAAAAGGTAAGGTAGAAATCTGCGCACGTAGCTCAGTGGTAGTAGCACAGATCTTATAAGTCTGGGGTCGATGGTTCGAATCCATCCGTGCGCACTTATGGGGCGCTTGGCGCAGTGGTTAGCGCGTCTCGGTGACATCGAGAAGGTCGGGGGTCCAAATCCCTCAGCGCCCACATGGGAATAAAAGTAATTTATGAAGATAATGATATTTTGGTTATAGATAAGCCGGCTGGAATTGTTGTTTATCCAGAAGGAAAAATTAAGAGAAAAACTTTAATAGATTTACTTTTAGAAAAATATCCTGATTTGAGAAAAGTTGATGGGTCGCCAAGATACGGAATTGTTCACCGCTTGGATAAAGATACTTCAGGAATTCTTTTAGTAGCCAGAAATAATAAAAGCTTGGTTTTTTTACAAAAACAATTTAAAAAAGGAGAGGTAAAAAAGAAATATACAGCATTGGTGACTGGAAAAATTAAAGAAAGCAAAGGAGAAATCAATACCTTAATTGGCAGAAGCCCTAAAAACGGGATAAAACAAAAGGCCTATTTACCTTTAAGTCCCGGTTCAAAAGGAAAGAGAAAGGCAGTTACTAAATACAAAGTCATCAAGAAATTTAAGGGCTATACATTACTTGAAATTGTCCCAGAGACCGGAAGAAAACATCAAATTAGGTGTCACCTTGCTTATCTTTCCCATCCCATTGCTGGAGATAAGATGTATGGGTTCAAAAACCAACCTTATCCCGAAGGATTAAATCGTCAATTTTTACACGCGAACTTCCTCCGGATTAAAATGCCAGACCGAAAAACAAAAGAATTTAAATCGGATTTACCAAAAGATTTGAAAAGAGTATTAGAAAAATTAAAATAAATGGTCCAAGAATTGTTCTTGCACTAAGTTAAAAAATATTAGAAGAATTAAAACAGCAAATTATGATTACTAAAATTGAAACTTTTAACCGAACCCAATTAAAAAAAGATTTACCTGATATACGTCCAGGTGATACCATTCGAGTTCACCAAAAAATTCCTGCCCGTATTGCTACGCAAGGCGTTGCAGGCGGGAAAGAAAAAGACAAAGAAAGAATCCAGGTCTTTGAAGGTATAGTTATTGCCAGAAAGCACGGTAAAGGAGTTTCGGCTACAATTACTGTAAGGAAAGTAATTGCTGGCATCGGAGTAGAGAAAATTTTTCCTATTCATTCTCCTGCTATTGAAAAAATAGAAGTTCTAAAAAAGGGAAAAGTTAAAAGAGCAAAACTTTACTATCTAAGAACCGCAAAAGGAAAAAAAGCAAGATTAAAGAGAAAGGAATTTGCCGAGGTAATAGCTGAAGAAGAACCTGAATCTATTGGGAAGAAACCAGTAGAAGCCAAAGAGGCGAAAAAGGAAGAAACAAAAGAAGAAACAAAGAAAGAAAGCAAATAATGCCCAGGTGATGGAATTAGTATACATACATGGTTGAGGGCCATGGCTCGAAAGAGCGTGCGGGTGCAAGTCCCGCCCTGGGCACATAAAAAACCGCCTTTGAGGCGGTTTTGTTTTTTGCTTCATTAATTAATTGTTGTCACTTTCATTGTTTTATAACTATCTTTCTTTTCTTTTCTCTTTCAATCTTCGGTATTCTTATTGTTAAAATTCCGTTTTTCATTGTCGCTTTAGCCCTTGGGCCGTCAATTTCTACGGGGGCGATAATCTCTCTTGAAAATCGGCCCCAGTAACATTCCTGATAGAAATAATTTTTTTTCTCTTCTTCAAAGGTTTTTTTTCTCATTCCTTTTATTGTTACCATATCGTTTTCAATGGAAATATCCAAATCCTCGGGTTTGACTCCAGCAACAGCAGATTGAATAATAATTTCTTCATCTGTTTGATAAACATCAACAGTTAATTCTCCTTCCGGCTCAAACCATCTTTTTTCTTTAGGTACTTCAGTTCTTTCTCTATCAGGTTCTTTTTTCACCTTAATGATTTTTTTCTTTTTTGGTCCCTTTTTTATTTTCTTTTCAACTATTCTTTTACTCGGGAGGGAAGTAGAAACGAGAGTTACAGATGGTTTTTCAACAGATGGTTTTTCATTATCAGGGGTTGCTTCCTCTGATAGGTCTTGCTCTAAGTTTTCTTGAAGATTTGGCGTATTTTTAATATCCATTCCCTTTTTAAGTTTGTTGAAAAAAGAAGTCATAGTTTGCAGATGCTTGCCATTTTTTTAACTTTTCTGAATCCGAAAGAAACAAAAAAGGCGAGACCGATTAAAATAATTATAGGGATAAGAACAAAATAAAAGTTTTCTGCTGTTTTGATTATAGCAAAATTATAAAGACAATGCAAAGCAGTAGCAATTCCTAATCCAAGGATTATTAATCTCAATCGCCTCTTTGTTTTAAAGAAAGAAAGAGCCAAAAAGAAACCTACTACTCCGGAGCATAAAGCATGCAAAAAAGTAGCTCCTATAAAACGGAGAGAAAGAATGGCTGTTACTTCAAGAAAAAACAAGGGTTTTCCGCTTGGTAATAAAACGAAGATATTTTCTAAAGCAGCAAAACCAAGTGCGGCGATAATCATATAGAGCATAGCATCTACAGGTTCGTCAAATTCTGGGTTGTTTAAGACCTTCTGTTTAATAACTGAATATTTTAAAAATTCTTCTATTAGGGCTATTCCAAAGAAGTGATATAAAATAAGAAACAAGAAAGGAAAAACCTTTGTCCAGCTACCTTGGATGATTTTAAAGATTCCTATCTCTATTAAAGCAGCTACTATAGCAATTGCCATTCCATAAAAGAAAATTTTTAGAACCATTTTATTTGATTCGGGATGGGCATCCTTTCGCAAAAAAAATAAAAGCCAGATAATACTGGGAAGCAATCCGAGAGCGATGTAAATAGGGTAAGACATATTTTATTTAGGCCATTCTTCGACCATCAAGCACTTTTTCTTCGTTTTGATTGGTAGTTTTTGGTAAATTTCTTCAGTAATAAAAGGAATAAAGGGATGTAGGAGCTTTAGAGAGTTCAATAAAACATAGAGTAAGATTTTTTTAGTTTTTTTATCATCCCCTGCACCAGAACTAGTTCGATGCAGGGCAAGCTGTTTTTTAGCTTTTTCAATATAGACGTCGCAAAAATTATGCCAGAAAAAATCATAGAGAGTATGAGCCGCTTTTCCAAATTGAAAATTTTCTAAATCCGTATCAACTGATTTTATTGTTTTATCCAAAACTTTTAAAATCTTTCTGTCAGCAGAAGTTAAACTTTGATTTTTAAATTGTATTTTTGATATTTGATTTTTTATTTTTGGTTTTGAGGTTTGTTGTAAGACAAACCGACTGGCGTTCCATATCTTATTACAAAATTTTTTCCCCATTAATATATTATCTTTTACAAATCTCACATCTTGTCCCCCCATAATTTGATAAGCAATCCCAAATCGGGTAGCATCTGCACCATACTCTTCAATAAGATTTATTGGATCTATTCCAGTGCCCAGAGATTTTGACATTCTTTTTCCTTCTCGGGTTAGAATTGTGGCGTGAATATAAACATCTTTAAAAGGATTTTTTTTCGTAAACTCCTTTCCAGAAAAAATCATCCGGGCAACCCATAAGTTAATAATATCTCTTGCTGTTGATAAAACATCTGTTGGATAGAATATTTGAAGGTCTTTTGTCTTTCTCGGCCATCCTAATGTAGCCAAGGGCCAGAGAGCAGAACTAAACCAAGTATCTAAAACATCAGTTTCTCCCTTAATAGGAATTTTATGACCCCACCAGATTTGTCGGGAAATACACCAATCTTTTATATTTTCCAGCCAATTAAAATAAGGTTTTTCAAAATTTTTGGGGTGGAATTTTATTTCATTTTTTTTAACAGACATTTCTGCCATTTTAGCCAAATCTTTCATTTTCAAAAACCACTGCCAAGAAGGAATCAACTCAATAGTAGTGTTACAGCGGTAGCATTTAGGAATTTGATGGATGTAATCTTCAGCTTTTTTTAGCAGTCCTTGATTTTTTAAATCCTCAATAATTTTTTTTCGAGCCTGGAGAACCTTCAATCCTTGATAAGAAAAAGAAGCCTTCTTTGTGATTTTGCCTTTTTCGTCAATCACCTGAATAGTTTCTAATTTATGCTTTAGACCTATTTCGTAATCTGTTAAGTCATGGGCCGGAGTTACTTTTACAACTCCTGTTCCGAATTCAGGGTCAACTAATCTATCAGCAATAATTGGAATTTTTCTGTTCACTAAAGGTAAAATAACTTTCTTCCCAATTAAATGTTTATATCTGTTATCTTTTGGATTTACAGCTACTGCTGTATCACCCAGCATGGTTTCCGGCCTTGTTGTCGCCACAGTAATGAATTTATTGGTCGCTGTTCGTTGTTCGCTATTCGTTGTTTTAAAGGGATATTTGATATAATAAAGTTTCCCTTTTTCTTCCTTATATTCTAATTCCAAGTCAGACAAACTTGTAGAACATCGAGGGCACCAATTAATTACTTTTTTTCCTCGATAAATCCAACCCTTTTTATAGTAATGTAAAAAAGCAGTTTCTACAGCTAACTGATAATCTTTGTCCATTGTGAATTTAGTTCTTGACCAATCGCAGCTGCAGCCAAGTTTTTTAAACTGGTCTAAAATGATATTTCCATATTTTTTCTTCCACTCCCAAACTCTTTTAACAAATAATTTACGTCCCAAATCAAAGCGGGTTTTTCCTTCTTTTTTCAATTCTTTTTCAACTACATTTTGAGTAGCAATTCCGGCGTGGTCTGTTCCGGGAAGCCAGAGAGTTTTATACTCTTGCATTCTTTTCCAGCGAATTAAAATATCTTGGACAGTTGCGTTTAAAGCATGCCCTATATGAAGTTCTCCGGTTATGTTCGGGGGAGGAATGACAATTGTCCAGGGTTTTTTGTGCCGTCTTGGAAGTTTATCAGGATTAAAAAAACCAGACCTTAACCACAATCTATAAATTTTCTTTTCTACGGTTTTTGGATTATAAACTTTGGGTAGTTCCATATTTTATAATAGAATTTCAAGAATAAATTTTATATCCCAATAATCTACTAAGAGAACATTTATTATATTAGCAGAAAACTTTAATAAAATAAACCACTATTGACAAAATTTTGATGGTATGATATAATATAATTGTAATAAACATAGTTCTTTTATATTAAAATACTTGCGGATTGGTTACAGCTCTTAGAATACACAATATATTCTAAGAGCTGTAACCAAACTTATTGATACAGCTGTGATACAACTGTATCACAAATCTGGTAGGTCTGAAGCCATAATCGTTTATGGTACGGGGCTTACCAAAATGGAAGGAGAACTATTATGTCAAAGAGAAGGTCCGCAATTGTGAGTGGTGCAGGTCTACTGACAGGCATCTTTACCCGTCTCGTGAGTGAGGTTCAGAAGAGGGGTGGCGATGATGGTGACATTCATCATCTTACTACTCCCGAAGCAGATGGTCTCTGGGGACAGATAGCTGACCTTATTGTAAAGGATAGAAAGAGGGCGAAGAACGTTTTCCAACTCGTAGTTGATTACGACCGTAGCTTGAAGGATTCAATCAGAGCAGGACACTACGATTGGATTGGGCCGAGTATCACGGGAAACCATTTCCCAATAGGCAATGAGGAGAGAGGTCAGAGAGAAATAAGCCTAAGACTTTTCCACTTTGACCAAGATATTGAATTGCCGGATGCGATTCAGGAAATGGGAAAGAAAGGCTGGCGTCCTGCCACCATCCGAACACTCCTTGCTTTAGGAGAAGCTAATCCCGAACTCCAGCAGCAGTTTCCTATAATTGCTCTGGGTTCTGTCTGGGTTGGCCCGGATAACTGCTCTTACATTCCTATCCTCAACGGTGATTCTGATAGGCGTTGTCTACGTCTAGTCCGCTTTAAAAAGGGCAAGTGGAGTCGGCACTTCCACTTCCTCGCTGTCCGCAAGTAGTAGTCCCTGGATACTTAATCCAATGATAAAGCCCTTATACGTTTTTTCTTGTATAGGGGCTTCTTTTTTTTAGTATAAATATCCTGAATGAATTTTAATCTATCCTTAAATTTGCGTCTGCTTTAATTTTCTGCCAAGTTTTAGTTTTTCCTTTCAGCCAGTTATAATAACCGGCTATTCCCACCATTACAGCGTTATCGGTACAGAACTTGAAACCTGGAACATAAAACTTGAAACTTAATTTTTCTTTTTTCAATTTCTGTTGAAATTGTATTCTAAACTGACGATTGGCGGCTACGCCTCCGCCTAATATTATAGCTTTTGCCTTATAATTTTTAGCCGCTTTTATTGTTTTTTTAATTAAAACATCAACAATAGCCTGCTGGGTTTCATAGCATATTTCTTTAATATATTTTTCTTTTTTCCTATTTTTTGGAGATTGTTTTTTAAAATTATATAAGACCGCGGTTTTTAGGCCTGAAAAACTAAAGTCATAGTTTTTTTGTTTTATCATTGGTCTTGGTAATTTGACCGAGGCCTGTCCTCGGACGATTTGGGCTTGGGCGGCGATAGCCGGGCCGCCGGGATAATCAAGCCCTAAGATTCTGGCTACCTTGTCAAAACATTCTCCAGCTGCGTCATCTCTTGTTTCGCCTAAAATTTTGTATTTGCCAAAATTGTTCATTAAAATGAGCTGAGTATGCCCTCCGCTGACCACTAAACAAACCGCAGGAAACAAAGTTTTGACATTTGATATTTGATGTTTGACATTGCCAACTGGCGAAAGCCAGTTGGCAAGTATATGTGCTTCAATATGGTTAACCGGAATAATTGGCAGATTCCAATAATAAGAGAGAGCTTTGGCAAAATTTACTCCTACCCATAGACAGGGCTCTAAACCAGGGCCTATTGTTATCGCAATCGCATCAATTTTCGGTTTTTGATAATTTTTTAAAAACTCTTCTAATTGTTGATAAAGGACTTCTTCTCGTTTTAAAATTTCTTTTAATTTTTGAATTTTGATTTGTGTTTTTGATATTTGATGTTTAATTTTTGATTTTAGCAATTTTGCTTCTAATAAAGATTGTTTTAGCACTGAAGCAAGATTGCGCTGGTGTTCTCTTTTCGCCAAAAAAGGATAAACTCCTCCATATTTTTGATGGATTTTTACCTGTGAGGAAATGATATTAGAAAGAATCTCAAACTTAGAGTCTCTAATTTTTGATTTTTGATTTTTGATATTTAATATGCTTATACAGGTATCATCACAAGATGTTTCAACGGCTAAAATAATCATATAATTATTTTAATTTTTTTCTTGCTTTTTTTCAAATTTTAAGATAGAATAATAGACGGAATCTGGCCCCATCGTCTAACGGATAGGACATCAGGTTTTCATCCTGAAAATTGGGTTTCGACTACCCATGGGGCCGCAAAGAGCAACAACCCTTGACAAATTTGCGAGTAGGGTGTATAATGTAAATAGAAGCTTAAAAGAAGAATACAGAAAAGTAATTTTAAGAGAGGAGTGATTAAAATGAAAAAGCTCGTACTGATAGGTTTAGCGGTGTTGATGATGGCAGTTATGCCCAATATCACTGTGGCTGGACAATGGACTGACTTTGCTTTCAATCGTGCTAATCGTCGTAGTCGCTCTGTTCGTCGCTATGACGATTACCGCAGAGATGATACTGACTATCGTAGTCGCTCTGTTCGTCGCCATGTCGACCGCAGAGATTATACTGACCGTCGTTACCGTCGTCAGTATCGTCGCTATTCCTATTACTCAGGTTATTCCGATGGCTATTCCAATGGCTACTATGATGGCTATTCCGACTGCTACGTTAGTTATAGTCATTGCCATGGTCACAGTTGTTGGTCTGTAGGAGTTAGACTGCCCGGAATCATACTGGACTTCTAACATATCTACGACTAAAGGCGATCCAAAAGGATCGCCTCTTTCTTTTAAAGACTTGACAGATTATGAAAGCCGTGCTAATGTTTAGGTTATTAAGTTAATTAGTAAAGTCGGCTTTATTATGAAAACAAATTCCAAAAAACTTTTTATAATTATTGTATTTACCTTGTTTTTTCTTTTTGGGGGCTTGGCTATTGTTAATCCTCCTGTTTTAGCCAATGACCCGGTTTCAGGAACCCTCTCTGTGAGCCCGAGACAGGTTCGTGTAGGAGAATCAATTACAATTTCCATTACTGGTCAAGATAACAATGACCTTATTAGGTTTGAAGTGTACTATCAGGGTCGTTGGCATCGGCAGGATGTTTCAGGGATTTCGGCTACCAAAACCTGGACAATAAATGAGGGTTCACCCGCTACTTATAGATATCGGGGTAAAGTTGTTGGCAAGAGTTCAGATTATAGTTGGGCTTGGTGGGAAAAAGAATCTGCTTTTACCTCTCCTGAATATATTGATGTAGTCGTTTTGGATTCTTCTTCTCCTTCTTGCACTGATAAATGTTCTTATAGCGGCCAAACCCGTTGTTATGACAGGACCCACAGACAAATATGCGGAAATTATGACTCTGATTCCTGTTTAGAATGGTCATCACCTCGGTTCTGTTCGGGCAGTACTTCTTGTGGATACGGAACTTGCGATGATGATGAAAGGCCTAATCGGTATTGTTCAGGAGGAAAATGCGTTTATAGTTGTGATTATGATTCAAGTTGTGTAAGTTCCTGTGAGTGTTCCAAGGGACCCTGCTGTGACGGCTGTCATTATAGACCCTCTACCCGGATTTGTGATTTTGAAACTAAAACTCAATACGGGTGCCCCTGGGGTTTAGATTGCGGAGCAGATGTTGCTAAAAGAACAAAAACCAGATTTCAATATTGTTCAGGAAATAGTTCTCAATGTAGCGGCAGCTGGCACAAATGGCTGCCCTGGACTAATTGGAAAATTTCTGATTACTGCTCATCAAATGAGGTTTGTATAGTTGGTAATTCTCAATGTCAATATAGTTCAAGTTGCGCTGGTTATTATAGTAAAGCGTATAGAAAAGATTGTTATGATAATGATATATATTGGTTTGATTCGAATGGAGCGAGACAGGATAAATATCAGGAATGTTTGGACGATAATGCCTGCACTGTTGATGGATGCGAAAACAGTACCTGTTTTAATATTTTAAAATGCGATGGAACGACCTGTGAAATTGGTTCTCCAGATTATTGCGAAAATTGTGAGCACTGCGACGATGACATTTGTAATTGTGAAGAGAACAATGATACTTGTTCTAAGGATTGTCCTCAAGGATTAGAAACAGGAAAAGCTGCTGTAGGACTAACCCTGAAATCTCTTCTTAAAAAATGGTATATTTGGCTTTTATTGGGGTTAGTAGCAATCCTTTTGCTGTACTGGCTATTTAAAAAAGAAAGGGAGTAAAAACCAGCAAAAGATGTTGGTTAAAAATAATGGATTATTACCTTAAAATTGGCAGGGCCCGGGATTTGGAAAATCTAAAAGAGAGAGTTATTTTTAGATTCTTTGAAATCTTTCCAGGAGCTTTATCCTGGGGAGTTTTGTTTTTAGTTATTTTTCTTTCTTGGTGGCAACCTTTATGGATTGCTATTTTTATTATTGCTTTTACTGTTTTTTGGTTTTTTAGAACAATTTATTTTTCTTTCTATCTTTGGTCGGGTTATCAAAAGATGAAAAAAAACGAAGCGATTGATTGGATAGAAAAACTTAATTCACTACCCATAACCAATAACTTGCTATCTGCTGTTAAAAATTGGCGTGATGTTTATCATTTAGTTGTTATTCCGATGTATAAAGAATCTTTAGAGATTATGCGAGACACTTTCAGGGCTTTGGAGAATATCGATTACCCAAAAGACAAAATGATTGTAGTCTTAGGTTGTGAAGAAGGGGCAAGAGGTGTTGCTGAAAAGACAGCTCAGGAGATTGAAAGGGAATTTGGCTCAAAATTTTTTAAATTCATAACAACTTGGCACCCGGCTAATTTATCAGGGGAAATTGCGGGCAAGGGCTCTAATGAAACTTGGGCAGTAAAAAAAGCAAAAGAGATAATTATTGATTCTTTAAGAATTCCTTATGAAAGTATAATTTTTTCTTCTTTTGATGCTGATACTTGTGTTTTTCCAAAATATTTTAGTTGTTTAACTTATTACTATTTAACCTCGGATAGACCTACCAGAACCAGTTTCCAGCCAATTCCTCTTTATGTTAATAATATCTGGCAGGCACCGGTAATTTCTCGAATTTTTTCTTTTTCTTCTAGTTTTTGGCATACCATCAACCAAGAACGACCAGAAAAATTAGTTACTTTTTCTTCTCACTCAATGAGTTTTCAGGCCTTAGTAGATGTCGGCTTTAAACAAACTAATGTTATCTCAGACGATTCGAGAATTTTCTGGCAGTGTTTTTTAAGATATAACGGAAATTATCAGGTTCAGCCCTTGTATTATCCGATTTCTATGGATGCTAATGTAACAAAAAGTTTTTGGAAGAATTTAATTAATATCTACAAACAACAAAGAAGATGGGCTTATGGGGTGGGAGATATACCCTATTTTCTTTTTGGTTTTCTAAAAAATAAAAAAATCTCTTTTTTTAAAAAGATTTCCTTAGGATGGGAATTAATTCAGGGACATTTTTGCTGGGCGACTGTCAGTATTATGATTTTCTTGTTGGGTTGGCTCCCCTTAATTTTAGGAGGACCTGAATTTTCTCAGACCTTAATTTCTTATAATCTACCAAGAGCAATCAGCCGAATTATGACCTTAGCTATGATTGGTTTGATTAGTTCTGCTTATTTAAGTTTTCTTTTACTTCCCCCCAAGCCCCTAAAATACGGTCGCTTTAAATATTTAATTTTCGCCTTTGGCTGGATTTTATTTCCTATAATGATGATATTTTTTACTTCCCTGCCTGCCCTTGATGCTCAGACAAGATGGATGTTGGGAAAGTATATGGGTTTTTGGCCAACAGAGAAAGTCCGAAAACAGTTTCGTTGACTTACTCCAGGTGTATTCTTTCTCTAAATCTTTTTAGTTTGTCCCGCAAAGCGGGATATTTTTTTAATGTTGGGTCTTCTAATAAAATTTCTTTGGCTGATTCTCTAGTTTTTTCCACTAAATGTATATTGGTAAGAGAGTTCATCATTAAATCTGGTATGCCCCATTGTCTGGTGCCGGTAAAATCGCCGGGTCCCCGAATTTCCAAGTCCTTTTCAGCCAAAGTAAAACCATTTTCAGAGGTAATTAGAGCTTTGAGGCGCTGACGGGTCTTTTTAGCCGGTGAATCAGTAAATAAAAGACAATAGGACTGATAGCCCGCTCTACCTACCCTTCCTCTAAATTGATGGAGTTGAGCCAAGCCGAATCTCTCGGCTCCCTCAATCATCATTACCGTGGCATTAGGGATATCAATTCCTACCTCAACCACCGAGGTTGAAACTAAGATATCAATTTTTTTGTTTTTAAAGTCCTTCATTATTTTTTCTTTTTCTTTCCCTGCTAATTTCCCGTGAAGCATGCCCATTTTTAAATCAGGAAAAATTTCTTTTGATAATTTCTCATATTCCTCCTCCACCGCCTTTACTTTAGCCCAGCTGAACCGGGAATCTGACTGTCTCATTTCTCCATTATGATTCCCTTCAATTCTTGGACAAATTACAAATACTTGTCTTCCTTTTTTAACCTGCTTTCTGATAAAATTGTAGGATTCTTCCCGATTTTCTGGACTTACTACTTTGGTAATTATTTTTTTTCTTCCTTTGGGTAATTCGTCAATTAAAGAAAGATCCAGGTCGCCGTAAACAGTTAGAGCAAGGGTGCGGGGAATAGGGGTGGCAGTCATTGAAAGTAAGTGAGGAATTCTTTTTTGCCTATCAACATGTTTTGGTGATTTGTCCCCCCAAACCTTAGTTTCCAAAACCGGGGAGGATTTACAGAGTTTGGCTCTTTGTTCTACGCCAAAACGATGTTGTTCATCTAAAATTAGTAATCCCAATTTCCCGAATTTTACTTTATCTTGGATTAAGGCGTGGGTGCCAATTAAAATATTCAACTCACCATTCGCTGTTTTTTCTAATAATTTTTTCCGAGAAATTTCAATTACTTCGTTTTTTAATTTTTTTGAACGAAATTGGTCTTGTTTCCCGGTCAATAAGCCAATATTTAGATTAAAACCATCAAGCAGTTTGGAAATTTCCCGAAAGTGTTGTTTAACTAAAATTTCAGTTGGAGCCATAAAAGCCACTTGATAACCCAACTTAGCTACATTTAAAGCCGCCATAGCTGCCACTACTGTTTTGCCTGAACCAACATCTCCTTCAAGAAGACGGTTCATTGGCCGCGGTTTTTCCAAGTCCTTTAGAATCTGCCAGGCAGATTTTTTTTGAGCATCAGTTAGTTTGAAAGGCAAAGAAGCAACAAATTTTTTCATTAACTCTAAGTTAAAAGGAAAAGCAGTTGCTTTTTCTTTGCTTAATTTTACTCTTTCTTTAAGGACAAAAAGCTCAATAAAAAAAAGTTCTTCAAAAGAAAATCTTTCTTGAGCTGCTTTGGCTAAGTTCTCTGAATCCGGAAAATGAATTTGCCAGAGAGCCTTACTTATCGGCAGGAGATTGTTTTCTTTTACTATCTTCTCTGGCAAGGTTTCTGGAATTTCATTTTTAAATTCAGTTAGGAGGGGTTTTAGGATAAAACGGAACCATCTCGAAGACAATCTTTCAGTTTCTGGATAAACCGGAACCAATCTACCTGTATGGACAAGGTCTTGAAACTTGAATTCTGAAGCACGAAACTTTTCATAAGCAGGATTTGTAAAATATATTCCATCATTTCCTAAAACTACTTTTCCTGAAAGAAAAACATTATCTCCTATTTTTAGGGTATTTATTAAATAGGGTTGGTTAAACCAAACTGCTCTTATTGCCGCTGTCTTATCTTCAATCAGCCCTTGAGTTAAAATCATTCTTTTTTTCCAGGTTCTGGAGTTTTTAATTTCAAGAATTTTGCCCTGAACAGTACAAGTGTTATTTATTCTTATGTCTGAAATAGGAACAATATTCGAAAAATCCTCATAGCGATGAGGAAAATGAAAAAGCAGGTCCTGGATAGTTTTAATTCCTAATTTTTTTAATTTTTTTTGATAAACAGGGCCTATCCGAGAAATTTTTTCAATAGGCGTAAAAAGATTCATAAAGTGAACAAAACTGTTTAAAATCTCAATTTAAACAGTGAATTTAAGCAACGAACCATAAATGCCCTCGGTAGGAATCGAACCTACACTTTTTTCCTCCGCGGGGAAACGTTTTATCCGTTAAACTACGAGGGCAATGCTTTTTTAATTTATCATAAAAATTGTCTAAAATCAATTGACTTGATTGATTTTAATGGGTAGAATAAAAACACTTAGGAGGAGTGCTCCGAATTGGTAAGGAAGCAGTTTGCTAAACTGTAACGGTGTAAAAAGC
>CAYMJA010000006.1:0-35313 GCA_964391095.1 uncultured Candidatus Saccharibacteria bacterium | reverse complement strand
GGTGTCTCTGAGGCTGGTGTCTCTGAGGCTGGTGTCTCTGAGGCTGGTGTCTCTGAGGCTGGTGTCTCTGGGGCTTCAATAGCCGAAGAGGGCAAAGGGTTGTAAGCTACCTCTCGATAAAAAGTAATGCTTGTTGGCTTTAGGAAACTCTTGATGTTTTTGAACCCATAATAACCTCCTTCAAAAAATTGTGGCAAAAACCCTAAAAGAATAATAATTATTATTCCATAGATAAACTTTTTCTTTAAATTTAATCTGCAAAGCAATAACCAACAAGGAATAAAGCTAAACAAAAGCGCGTAACCGACATAAAAACGAAAATGAATTACGGCTCCTAAAACAATATAAAAAATTAGGAAATTTCTCCAGGAAAAATTCTTAATTAGTTTTAAGGTTAATAATAACCCGGCCAAAATCAAAGGAATAACTAATGTATCTTTGAGCAAAAAACTCCCGAAAAAAAGATAACTCGGATAAATAGCAGTAATTAAGCCAATTAAAAAGGCCTGTTTTTTTGAAGCCCCGATTTCAAGCACTATTAAATAAACTAAAAGAACAGAAATAGCTGCTAACCACACAGCGAATAATTGACCAATAAGCATTTCCGGTAAAGTAAGGGCATATATATATCCTATAACCACCGGGTAATAATGACTTGTGCTTAATCCTTGTAGGGAAAAATTGCCTTGATGGATTCTTGTTGCTATTTCTTGAGCGGCAAAATCATATTTTATATAATCCCCTTCTCCGCCGCTAAAGGGCTGAAAATGGGCATAATGAATAAATAGCACTGCTCCAAAATGAATCAAAAGGGCAATGAAAAAAAGTAAACAGAGAGTTTTGCTTTTTGTCCCGGTTTTAGAAAGAATTAAAAAAATAATTAAGGTTAAAAAACTAATAAGAATAATCCCAACTGCTAAAGTCATATCAAAAAAGGCTATAATACCAATAATAATTATAAATAAGATTATCCCAATCAATTTTTTTTTACCCCTCACCTTTCCTTCGGGAAAGGTGAAAGGTTGAGATTTTGAAAAATTCATATCATTTTTTAACTTTAAAAAGAATATTTATGGTTGACTCTTTTTCTATTCTTTTAATACTAAATTCTTTTTTAGAATTTAAAATACTAAAAGGGAAATAATTAAATCGCTCCATATATTGAAAAAGGTCCTCTAATTTATACCCTAAAAGTTTATAGGCTGGTGGACAAACTTCGCAAATAATTAAAGGGGATGCTAATAATTTATTAAGACGGCATTTATTTAAAAAATCTTTAAGACCTAAAAGTACTGGAAATTCAAAACCCTCTACATCAATTTTGATCACCTTAATCTTTTTAATGTTTTCTTTGTCAATATATTTATCAAGCCGATAGGTCTGAACGAAAATAGTATCTTTTATTTTTTCTTTATCTATTAAATCCAAAAGAATTGTATTGCCGCCCATATGTGGAAAATCTGGTAGATAAATTTTTGCTTGTCCTACCCGGTCGCTTAAAGCAAACTGATTCACTATTATATTATACTCGCTATTTGACTCGGCTAAATTTCGCAATTTTGAGCAATATTCAGGAACCGGCTCAAAACTATAGACCCAACCCTTTTTGCCAACTAAACCAGCGCCAATAGCGGTAATATATCCTATATTTGCCCCAACGTCAATAAAAGTATCACCCTTTCTAAGAAAAGTTTTTAACATTCCAACAACCCCCATCTCGTACGCGTCATAATACATCTCTTTTTTAAAAGGAGCATAATTTTTATCAACTTTAAAAAGAACCCCATTCATTTTTTTAAAAAAGGAAGACTTCGGAGCAGGTAAAAAAATAGATTTTAAAAGGAAAAAAATCCTTCTGAAAAAAATTTTAGGATTATTTGTTAATGCCCAAAATATTATTTCTATAGACCGTAAATATTTTCTAATCATAAAAACATCTTTTCTTTTAAGATTTCTTTAATCTTATTAAAAACTCGGTCAGCAGTGATTTTTTTTAAACAACTATGAACCCTTTCTTTATCATAATTTTTAGAAGTATCAGGGTTATATGGATATCTACATCTCTCTTTTAATATATATATTCTTTCCCGACCAAATGGCCCTGTTCTCTCAGGGTTAGTTGGACCGTATATTGAAATCAAATTAGTTTTTGTAGTTGAAGCAATGTGATTAAGTCCGCTATCCGAAGAAACAAAAATTTTACATTTGTCTATTAAGGCGGCGACCTGTTTTAATGAATATCCAAATACTACCATAGCATTTTTATCTAATTTGCTTTTTATTTCCAAACAAAGCCTTTTTTCTTTTGGTCCGCCAAAAAGTAAAATAAAAGTATTTTCTAAATCATTTAATACCTTATTCCCCAATTCTATAAAATTTTCCTTAGGCCAACGTTTAAATTTTTGCTCTTCGCCGCCACCGGAATGAAAACCAATTAGAATTTTATTTTCAAAATTATTCCTTACTAAAAAATTATTAGCAAATTCTCTCTCTTTTGAACCAACCTCTAAAAATGGAGGCGGTAAAGGAAAATCAATTTTCAAACCAATGGCTTTTAATAAATCTATATTATTTTTTGTTACGTGTTTATCTTTATCTAAAAGAGAGCTCTGGGTATAGAATAAACTCTTTTTACCTTTTCTTCTTTCTCCCACTTTTACCTTTGACCCAATCAAAAAACTAAGAATTCCTCCCCTTAAAGGATTAACACCTGTTGGGATTATACTTAAATCATATTTTTCTTTTCTTAATCTATAAATAAATTTCAATTTATTTAAAAAATTATTTTTAGGCCAATTAAATTTAAAAATCTTATTAACAATTTTTCCCTCCTGAAAAATATATCCGGTTTCGGGTGTATACATAATAAAAACATCTATTATAGCATTAGAAAAATTATTCCTTAAAATTTTAAGGGCAGGGGTAAACATTACTAAATCCCCTATTCCCCCGGGGTGAATTATTAAAATCTTGTGAAAGTCGCAAACCATAAATCTCTTTGATAATCAGACCCTTTTTGTTTTAAAAGTTTCATTAAGAAAATAATTGTAAGAGTCCTCCATAATTTTCTTCTTTTCTTGTCTTTGATTAATAATTTTTTCCTCGTTTTCTTTAAACCAATCAACAGCTTTATCTGGAGAAATTATAACTTTGTAAGGATAATCGCCACACATCCAATCAATCAGATGTTCCTGATCTGACTGCTCATTATATGACGAAAGTATAAGATTAAAACAGCCAAAATATTTTGCTTCCTCAAGGACGCTGGAATACATTGCCACCACGCAAAGAGCATCAGAAAGCAGTCGAAAAACAGAAATTTCTTTATTTTCTATAACCTTGGTTTTTGTCAAATTTAAATTTTTGTATATATTTATTTCTCCGGGATGAAGCAAAAGTGAAATCTCCCAATTTTGTAATTTTTTCCTTTCTCTTTCTATGTCAAATAACAAACTTTTTGTTACTTGTTGCTGATAATCTCTTGGTGCTCCTATTATTAAAATCTTATTGGGGGTAAGATTTTGTTTGAGAAAAAAATCTTTTTTAAAGTTTCTCAAAAAATGAAAACAAACCTTGGGATTAGGTGTTGCTGTAATATTTTCTGGAAAATAACCGTTGTCAACAAGTAATTTTCTTATTTTTTTTGAGAAAACTATTATTTTCTTTCTTCTCAAATAACCCCGAACTGAGGAAGTTTGAGGATAAATATATTGACAATGCAAATTATGGATTACACCGTGCTGAATTTCTACTACTTCTAAAAATTTATCGGCTCCCCCCATACAGCTATAAACAAATTCAGCCCTGGGGTTCAAAAATTTAAGAATTTTTAAAAAAACACCATAAGATAATATACTATGTATTGCCTGGTAACACATTTCCAAAATTCCTTTAATTTCTCTATCTGACCAGAGAGCAGCTGAGCAAAGTTTATTATAATATTCCTGGTCAGCTCGCTTTTTATAAAAAAAGTAGAATAAAGGAAAAAAAACTTGTTTAATAGAAAGAAATAAATCCAAGGGCAAGTATCTATCGTATTCAACCTTTTTATACTTTTGGGTCATAAAATGAGGAAACTCAAGAATTAAAATCTTTTTGAAATGATGCATTGCCAGTATTGACTCTACATAAGGATGATAATACTTCTCTTTTTCTTTATCCCATTGAAGGTGCCTTTCGTTGACAATAATAATAGTTTCATTATTAAATAATTTTCCCAAATTAAATAAAAAAACAAAAATACGTTTGAGCAAATTTAATACATTAATTCTAACTGGCTTGTTACTGATATATTTCCCTTCTTTTTCGGAAATTAAAGTTGTTCTTTCTCGGACATAAGTCCAAACAGGGATTCCATTATAAGAAAGATTAAATAAGTCAAAAGTGTCTTCTGCTTTAGACATTTTCTCAAAAATATCTTTTATGTTTTTATTTTCTTTCATATGTTACCTGTTATCTATTATCTTTCAAAATTTATCTAATTTTAGTAAGATAAAGGAGTATTTATGTCTTACCAAAAATTTACAAAAGATGTAGGGATTATTGGTTTAACTAAGTTAATAATAGGCCTAAAGGGATTGATTATTTTGCCTGTTATTACGAAGTTGTTAGGTGCGGAGAATTACGGTATTTGGGCCCAGTTGATTATTACTCTTGGCTTAATCGCCTCACTTGCTAACCTTGGTCTAACTTATGCCTTGGTCAGGTTTTTACCCGGCCAAAAAGATAAAAAAGAAATTCAAGATGGGATTTATTCGGTTCTAACTGTGCTTTTTGGCATTAGTTTAATAATCTCTTTAATTTTAATCTTTTTCTCCGGTCCTATATCAGGATTTATTGGCGGTGAAAGAGTTTTAGTTCAAATATTGGCTCTTGCAGTAATATTTGAATGCCTAAATCCGGTATTTTTTAGCTTTTTCCGAGCCTCTCGACAAATGAAGAAGTGGTCTTGCTTTATGATCTTCCAGACATTAGGTGAAGCTGGCTTAATAGCCATAGCAGTACTACTGGGTCACGGACTATTTGGAGCAATCCTTTCTCTTCTAATCGTAAAGGTTATCAGTTTTCTAATAATGGGTGGGTTAATCATTAAAGAAATTGGAATAAAAGTTCCGAAGTTCTTAAAAACCAAAGAATATCTATTTTTTGGCTTGCCCACTATTTTAGGATTTGTCGCTTTTTGGATTATTCAATCAAGTGATAGATATTTAATCGGATTTTTCTTAGGAACACTTTCTGTGGGTTATTATGCTCCTGGTTATACATTGGCTAATGCGGTAATCTTTTTTGTTGGTCCTTTAACCTTTGTAATGTTACCAGCTTTATCTAAATTATATGAAGAAAATAAAATAAATAAAGTTAAAAATTATATAAAATACTGCTTAAAATATGTTTTAATGATTGGCATTCCTTCGGTTTTTGGATTATCTATCCTTTCAAAACAATTTTTAACTATATTTTCTACTCCAGAAATTGCCTCTCATGGATACCAAGTCATCCCCTTAATAGCTGTCAGCTTGCTTCTCTATACAATTTACGCAATTGGCGTTGTTATCCCTGTATTTTTTTTGAAAAAAAAGACAAAGGTGGATGGAACTATTAATATAATAGCTGCTTTTCTAAATCTTGGATTAAATTTCGTATTCATTCCTAAATTTGGAATAATAGGAGCAGCTATTACTACCCTTATTGCTTATACAGTAATGTTTATGTTAAGTATCGGGTATGGTTATCTTAAATATCGAGAGCTCTTGCCAGAGATAGAATGGTTCTTTATATTAAAGAGCATTTTTGCTTCAATGCTAATGAGTTTATTTATTATTTGGTTAAATCCATTTGGACTGTCAAAAACCTTAATTGCCGTTTTTTGGGGGGTCTTAATTTATGGGGTTCTAATCTACTTGTCAGGGGGAATTACTAAAAAAGAAGTCCTGTTTTTTAAAAATTTCTTTGGATTAACCGGAAATGATTCCGGCTTTTAGCCAGCGGACAATCTTTCGGGGAAGCGCTAAAGGTATGTCTAGCCAAAATATAGGTGATTTTGATAGTTCTTTAGTGTCTAAAATCAAAGGCAATATTTTAAAAAAGGAGGGAGAAGATGTTTTAACTATACTACCTAAGAGAAACGAAGCAGCCCGTTCCCTTTCCTTATTTAATAATACTTTCCGGGCGGGTTTTTCATCGGTAATCTCATAAATTAACTTTATTCTTTCTTTAAGTTGGTATAGCCGATTCAGAGGATAAAAATATGGTTTTCCTTGGAATAAAAATGGTCTAGATTCAAGTTGAGTTTCGCCGACATAACATAATATCCTTGATGTGCATAATGTGTCCCCGGCGACCATAGTTTGAGATTGAAGAACTAAAACTATATAGGGCGCAAGAGCAGTTTCAAGATATTTTTTTGCCTGATTTAAGTTTAATGCTTGCTTCTTCAATATAATACCTGAGCCATGACTATAGCCCCAAAATAATTTTGTCAAAGAATCAGACCCAGCTTTTAATATTTTATTTTTATATGTTTTATAGATTTTTTTATGCCCTGGTCTCTTGTCGCCAATTGCGCCTAATATCTGAGTTAGATTTCTATTTCCTTTAATTATTTTTAAAATCCAAGGAATTTCCTTCACTGCGACACGGTCCTCGTCACTAATAAAAAGTAGAAAATCACCAGCTGCTCTCTCAAACATTTTTAATGTATTGGCAGGGCAGCCAAGATTCTTGTCATTGCGATAGTATTTTATTCGGGGGTCTCCTATTTTTTTCACTGTACTCTCAGTTCCGTCTGGCGATGCATTATCGCTAACAACAATTTCAATTTCTTGACTTGGACACAAAATTATTTGCCTTATGCATTCAGATAGTAACTTTGAACGGTTATATGTTGGTATACAAATGCTAAGAATAATATTTGACATATCGTTAATTTCCTAAGATTTTCTGTTGCAGCAAATCTAAAGCTACTAAAAAGTCAATATTACTTAATTCTTCTTAAATATCCTCCCGGGGCTGCTGTTATGAGTAATTTATTTTCAATTTCTTTATCAACAATAAAATTTTTGTTCTTTTTTAAAAATACTTTTACCGCTGTAGCGGGATTATTACCCTTATCCCAGGGTCTATCGTTAAAGAAACCTCTAGGCATAAACTCAATAATGGTATCAAAAACAACAAGATAACCATCCTTGCTCACAAATCTTGAATATAGATTCAGCTCTTTCAAAACATGTTGATGAGTATGAAGAGAATCTAAACAAACCATAACTTTTTTGTGTTTTTTAACTATCTTGGCAACTTTTTCTATAACTTTTTCATCTGTAGATGACCCTTCAATCATTTTTATTCTCTTGAACATTTTATGTTTTTCAATTTCTTTTCTATTGTGCTTCCTAATATCAATATCAATTCCTAAAATTTTGCCCCTGTTGATTAATTCTAACATTGAAGCATAAAAAATTAATGAGCCACCGTGAGCAATGCCGGTTTCTATAATTAAATCAGGTTTTGTATTCCAGATGATTTCTTGAACAGCAACAATATCCTGAGGAATTTGAATAATAGGACGACCGAGCCAGTTAAAGTTATATGAATATTTATTTTTACTGGATTCAATAATAAACTTTAAAGCCAAACTTCTGAATTTCTTATTCCGCCGCAGTTTTTTAATATTCTTTTTTTTCTCTAATTCAAATTGTTTAATTTTATTCATACTAAAATAAATTTACCTTTATAATTATATTCTGCAGAAAGCTTTTTTATTTCTTTTTCATATACTGGATTTATAATTATGACACTGTCAATTTTTTCTTTTTCAAAAATTTTAGGAGAAACTATTTTCTGACCAGTAATTGGAATAAATCTATTTTGTTTATTCGGATTAATATCTATTACATATTGGCATTTATGGCGATTGATATTCAACCTATTCAGCAAAGTAACACCTTTAGCGCCCGCTCCCCAGATTACAAAATTGCCGAGCTTATCAATTAATTTCTTATAAGCTTCTATTGTTTTATTGATTTCTTGCGGAAGTTGAATAAGATTTATCGGTTGGAAATTATATTTTCTTTTCGGAAAATGGCTAATCTCTAACCGAAAATACTGCCCCTTAAGTCCGTAATGAAATCTGATATTTTTAAATCCAAACTGACCAAATAAAGCAAGAATAGAACTCCTGCTAAAATAATTACAATGTTCGTAAAAGAAATCAAAGAAGGTTTTATTTTTTATAATCCATTTAAGGTCAGGGAACTCAAAATACATTGTTCCTTTACTCTTTAAGCATTTTGTAACTGAAAAAATGAATTCTTTTGGATTAGGAATGTGCTCCAAAGTATGTCGGCAAACTATGAAGTCAATTTTTCTCTTTATGTTTTTTATGTTAAAGTATTGCTTTATTACTAACTTATCAATTAAGGGATTGAAATTGATATAAGATGGGTCAAACCCTTTAATGCTTTTTATTCCTTGGTCATATAAGGGTTTCAGAAAATATCCTTTTCCGCAACCAATTTCTAACACATTTTTATTCTTTAAGTCATACTTTTTAGTTAACATCTTTGCTAATCTCTCTAAGTACCTGGAAAAATAGGGAGAATTCTCCTGAGCGTTATCATATCGGGAAGAATACTCAATTTTCTTTGGATTAAAACTAGTATTAAAAACAAACCCACAATCCTTGCATTTATAAAGACTAACCTTTGCTTTTTTCTCTTTCAAGGCACTTTTAAGAGAATCATACAGTTTATTCTGCATAATTGATTCATTATCAAACCCATAAATAAATTGAATTTTACCGTTACAAATTGGACAGTTCATGTTTAAAATAGGACCTCAATCCTTCTCGCCAAGAAGGTAATTCTATGCCTAATGCCTTGGCTTTTGTGTTCTTTAAAGCAGAAAATTTTGGCCGTCTCATTTTTCCACTCAAACCGTCTCTATTAACCGGTTTTATTTCTTTATTTATTTTAGCTAATTCAAAAATTTCTTTGGCAAACTCATACCAACTACAATACCCTTCGTTCACAAGATGGTATATTCCCGGATTGGTTTGATTATTTAACAATTTTAAGGTGGCTTTACTCAAATCTCCTGCATAAGTAGGGCTGACAACTTGTTCAGAACTCACCTCAATAATCTCTTTATCCCGAGCTTCCTTAGTAATATTTAAAACAAAATTTCCTCCTTTTTGCTTGCTGCCTTCTTTTCCTCCAAAAATTCCACAGGGTCTAATAATATATGTCTTTTCTGGATATTCTTTTAAAGCCGCGTATTCTCCTGCTAATTTAGAAAGACCATACACCTGGAGGGGATTAGTAATATCTTTTTCTTCGTAAGGACTCCCCTTTTCACCGTCAAAAACATAATCAGTGCTAAAAGTTACAAAAACAATATCTCTTTCTCTACATAACTTGGCTAAATTCCTTACAGCTAAGAAATTAACTGCCATTGCTTTTAAGGGGTTTTCCTCGCACTTTGGAACAACATGGTAGGCAGAAGTATTGATTAAAACATCTGGTTTAATTTTTTCTATTTTTTCTTTAATTTGTAATTTATTAGTAACATCCATTTCTTCTTTCTCAAAAGCAACGATTTCAAAACCAAAAGATGAGGCATCCTTTATAATCGCATTTCCAAGCTGACCGGTTTTACCGATTAATAAAATTTTTCTCATGTTTATCAAGTAACGGCCAATTTTTATCTTTTTTAGAAAGAATAGGATTTTTTATTGGCCATTGGATATTGAATCTTGAATCATTCCACCGAATACCTCTTGCATATTCCGGGGAATAAAATTCTGACACAAAATATTGCACCTCACAATTATCAACCAGGGCCTGAAAACCATGAGCAAACCCCTTGGGAATAAAAAACATCTTCTTGTTTTGCCCACTAAGTTCTTCAGCCACCCATTGGCTATAAGTAGAAGAATCAGGTCGCAAATCAATTACCACATCATAAATTGCCCCTTTTAAACATTGAACAATTTTATCCTCTGCTTTAGGAGGTTTTTGAAAATGCATTCCCCTTATTGTGCCTTTTTTCTTTGTTAAAGATTGGTTTATTTGGGCTACATTAAAACTTAAACCTGTCTTAACTAATTCTTCCTGGCAAAAAATCCTTGTAAAATATCCTCTTTCATCAACTTTTAATTCAGGCTCAATAATATATAATCCTTCAATTTTGGTTTTTTTAAATATCATATTATTTTTATATTAGGTATAGGTATAATGAACTTTCCACCAGCATCATAATAATCTTTTAACTGTTCTTTGACTTCTTCGGCAATATTCCAGCATAAAATCAAAAGATAATCTGGTTTTTCTTCAAATATTTTTTCAGGCGGATAAACTAATAAATGGGTTCCGGGTGTATATAGGCCCTGTTTTTCTTTAGATTTATCTACAATAAAATCCAGATAATTTTTATTAATTCCAAAATAGTTCAATAATATATTACCTTTTGCCGGAGCGCTATAAGCAGCTATGGTTTTACCTTTATTCTTTATTTTTTTAAGTAGAAAAAGGAGATTATTTTTTATTTTGCCAACATTTTCATTGATTTTTTGATATGTTTCAATTTTATCAAAACCATCTTTCATTTCTTGATTAATAAGACTTTTAATGTTTTGGCTGATCGGAAAATTTCCTTGTTGAGAAATAAATATTCGTAGAGAGCCACCCTGGACTGGTATCATTTCAACGTCATAAATTTCTAAGTCTGCTTTCTTGAAAAGGTTCCTTAAAGCCAATAATGAATAATAAAAAACATGCTCATGATAAATAGTATCAAATTTGTTTTCCATTATCCCCCCTATATAAGGAAATTCAAAAATTGCCGTACTTTTAGGTTTTAAAGCTATTTTCACTCCTTTTACAAAATCAACAATTTCCGGCACATGGGCTAAAACATTTGCCCCATAGATTAAATCGGCCTGAATTTTTTGTTCTTCAACTAATTTTTTAGCAAAATCATAATTAAAAAATTCTGGTATAGTTCTTAATCCTTTTTTGTTAGCTACCTCGGCAATGTTTTTAGCCGGCTCTACGCCTAATATCTGAATGCCAAACTTTTTAAAATATTGTAAAAGTGCTCCATCATTACTGGCAATTTCTAAAACTAAGCTTTGATGATTAAGCTCCAGCTTTTTTGTAAGATAGTTTGCTGTTTTTTGACAATGCTCCAAAAAATATTTAGAAGTTGAAGAAAAATAAATATAATCTCTAAAAAGTTTTTCCGGGCAAACATTTTTAATAAGTTGAACCAAATAACAATTGGGGCAAAAACCAACACTTAAATCAAATTTTTCTTCATAGGGTATTTCTTCTTTTTTTAGAAAAGAATTTACCAACGGCATTTTGCCTAAAGAAAAAAACTTTATTATTGATGAATTACAAACCCTGCATTTCATATTTTTTATTGAAAAATGATTTTATTTGCTGATTGGTAATATCAACAATATTTTCTTTGTTATAGAAATTTTCATACCAATCAAAAGTAAGTTTTAAGGTAGTATCAATATCAGGAAACGGTCGCCATCCAAACGCACTTTTTGCCTTATTAATATCTAACTTCAATAATTTTGCTTCATGTTTTATATGGTCTTTTTTAATAACATATGACCCCTTTCCTAAAATTTTTAATGTTTTTTCTAACAATTCTTTTACCGTTAAATAATTTTCATCACCGGGACCAAAATTCCAAGCCCCGGAAAATTCTTTTTTTTCTTGGTAAAGTTTTTTAGCAAGTAATATATATCCACATAAAGGATCTAATACATATTGCCAGGGTCTAATTGAATCCGGGTTTCGGATAATTATCTTTTTATTGCTCTCAAAAACTGACCTTATAATATCCGGCCCAAGCCTATCCTTTGACCAATCTCCTCCGCCAATTGCATTGCCTGACCTTACCGAAGCAATCAGAGTTTTATGCTTATTATTATAATCATTTGGATTAAAAAAGGACTTAATATAGGAATTTATTACCATTTCCGCGCCGGCCTTGCTGCTACTATAAGGATCGTACCCGCCCAACTTATCATCTTCCCTATAAACAGGGTTCTTTTTATGGTCTTCATAAACCTTGTCTGTTGTAATCATAACAGCTGACTTTATCATTTTTGTTTCTTTTATAGCTTGTAATATATTAGCGGTCCCCATAATATTTGTCTCAAATGTATACAAAGGGTCGTCATAACTGTCTCTAACTAAGGGTTGAGCCGCTAAATGAAAAACTATCTCGGGTTTTTCTTGGATAAAAATTTCTTTAACTCTTTTGAAATTTCGGATATCAACAAAATAATTATTTATACTGCTTTTTAGGTTAAGCAAATGGAATAAATTTGGATTTGTTGTGGGTTGAAGCGCTATTCCAGTGATATTTGCACCCCAATTTAATAATATCTGTGAAAGCCAACTGCCCTTGAAGCCAGTATGTCCGGTAATTAGAACTTTTTTATTTTGAAAAAAATTTTGGATATCACTCATAATTTTTATTTTCCCAAACCGCCCAAGGCCTCTTTCCCTTCCATAACTCATTTAACTCTCCCATCTCCCGATAAGTATCCATTGCTTTCCAAAATCCTTCGTGTTTATAAATGGAAAGCTGGCCCTTCTCGGTAAGTTTAACCAAGCCATTTTCCATTTGTCCTTTATCAAAATAGCCAAAAGCTTCTCTATTAAAAATCATAAATCCCCCGCTAATATAATCATATAATAATGGTTTTTGCTTAAAATTAACTACTAAATTTTTCTGATTATCTATTTTTACCAAACCATATTTTGAATAGGGATGAACACCGGTAATAGTTCCAATTGTCCCCTGTTTTTTATGAAATGAAACTAATTTATTTATATCAATATCACTTACTCCGTCTCCAAAAGTAACCATAAACTTATCTCCAGTTATGTATTTTTTAATTCTTAATATCCTTTCTCCCATTTCACTCTCTAAACCTGTTTCGGCAAATGTAATCTTAGAACTATCGCATTGGTTATTATGGAACCTCGTTTTGTTTTCAGAAACATCAAGGGTAAAATCATTCAAAAAAGCTCTTTGGTTCAAAAAGTAATCTTTAATCATATTGCCCTTATAGCCCAAAGCAAAAATAAACTCTTTATAGCCATAATGGGCATATATTTTCATAATATGCCAAAGAATTGGCTTATCGCCTATTTTTACCATTGGTTTTGGCTTAAATTCGGTTTCTTCTTTAAGTCTACTTCCAAAACCACCACAAAGAATTATAACTGGAATTTTTTCTTTTTCTTGATTCATAATTATATCAATTACTTTGCTATAATTTTATTTTTGGCCCCTTTTCTAATGATAGAAAGGGACTTATCTCCTTGATTAAAAAGTAAATCAATTACTGAAAGATAAGGAACAAACTCTCCCCATAATTGAGAATATTCCGGATGGTTATACTGATGATACTTTAATTTTATATTCTCTTTTGCAAAAAGATTATTTGTATTAATATACTCTTTAGCCCTCGCAGGCGATAGATACTCGTCTGCTCTAATTTTATGACAAATATCAATAAGCAATTCTACTTTCGAACCCTTAACGTCTAATTCAGAAGCATTAATGAACTGGCATTCTATTCCCAGAATATCTTTTATCCATAAAATAATAGGAACCGTAAACTCAGTTAATTTTGTCACTTTTTTAAAATAAAATTTCTCGAGGTCTTTGATATATCTATCAAAATACTTTGCTTTTGAATAATTATATCGAATGCTCCTTAGATGAACAGATTGCCATGGTTGAGAATTATTAATTTCAACATCGTAAATTTTTTGAGGATGTCTTCTTACAATAGGTATAGTCAGTAAAAGTTGTCCTTGGGGCGTTTTTATTTTATTTTTTTGCTGCCAAGATTGTTTACTAAACTGAACATCATCCAAAAAAACAAAAATATCACTTTGGTCCATTAAATCGAAATATCCTATCCAGGGCAGATATGTGGGTTGCATTATCACTGCTTTCATAATGTTTTAAGAACAATTTTTACAATTCTTTCTGCCCCATCAGGATTTATCAGTTTTTTACCTGTTTTTGACATTTGCTTTCTTAAATTTAAATTATTTAAAAGAAATAAAATGGTATTTCCTGTCTTTTTATTATCTAATTTATTATAAACTCCTAAATTTATTACTGCTCTTTTCTTTTCAAAAAATCCTGCTTCTCTGTTTTGTTCTTGGTTTTGACAAATTACTATACTCGGAATACCCAATAGGCAGGCCTCATACATTAAAGTTCCTCCGCTAATTATAGCTAAGTCAGACTGCCATAATAGATTAGCCAAATTAGAAATATTTTTATGTAGAACATACCGCTTATCAAATTTAATGAGATTTTGTATTTTTTTTGATTTGCCAAACAAAGGCCCTAATATAACATTAATTTTGATTCTCTTATCAAGATTTATTTGTTTTAAACTTTTTATTAATCTTTCTGTTAAATTATTAGCATCGCTTCCCCCAAAACAAACAAAAATTTGTTTTGGGTTTTTTAATATTGGTTTTGTTTTTTTTGCAAGTTTTTCAAATTCTTTTTTTAAAATTATGCAATCTCTATTATTATCAATACGTATTAATAATTTATTCTGTTTTTTTAATTGCTTTATTTGTTTTTCTTTAATATCTAATAAATCAACTATGCAAATATCAAAATTAGAAATTTTATTTAAAGAAATTCTTGGAAAAAACCTTATATTACATTCTATCATCTGCTGAAATTTCTTTGCTAAGGCCCTACATCTTTCTAAATGCCCTGCTCCGATTTTTTTATTAGACTTGACAGCGAAAGCAATGGAAATTTTATTTTGTTTTTTGCCTAACATCTTTATTTATGGCTGCTATCTGAGGATTTTTATCAAGATATTCAATGATTTCTTGAGCAGTAAAATCTTCTCTTGGTTTAAAATGTTTAAATATTTTCCTGACTACAATTAAATCAATTGGTTCATCTACACAAAGCCTTAAATTCGGTCTATAAAACTTTTTGGGTGCTTTATAATATCTGATTTTAAATATTTCAGGATGTTCATAGATAGAAATTGTCACATGTTCTCTATGATAATCTCTCTTAGCCAATCTTGCCGCTTTTGTTAAAGTTTCTAAAAAAAATATTTCTGTATCAAAACCTCGAGGATAACCTCCGTATGTAACATCCTGAACAAGATAATCACAACTTTCTTCTTTAAAGATACTTATTGTTCTATCTATTATCCGCGGGTCAATCAAAGGACAATCGCCGGTAATCCTAACAATTATCTTGGCCTTAGTTTCTTTGGCAGCTTTTAAAAAACGACTTAAAACATTTTTCTCGCTTCCTCTTATACAAACCGTATTTAATCCTTTAGCTAATTTAAGCAAAACATCATCTTTAGAGGTATCTGGAATAGCTAAAACCACTTTATCTACTTTCTTGGCTAATTTCACTCTATTAATCACCTGTTCAAGCATTGATTTTCCATTAATTTTCTTTAAAACTTTTCCCGGTAAACGGGTAGACCCTATTCTCGCTTGAATGATAGCTACTTTCAATCCGTTAGAAATTTTCATTTTTCTAACAGGAACCGTTTGACTGCTTTTAGGGTTTCTAACAGAGTTCATAATAAATGTTTCCATTGAAGACCGGTATATTTTTTTATTGATTTAACAACTTTTTTACCTAAAACTAAATCAAAATATCGAGGATGAAGGCCCGGCTTTAGGTGTCTTTCGGCTCTTAAAATAGCGGCATTACTTTTATTTAATCTTGCATTCTTTTTAAGATTTTTAGTTACGAAAATACTTCTCTTATCTCCGGGATAAATCTCTCTTTCCGAAGGAGTAATAATTTTTTGACCTACCCCAAGAATTTTTTTATAAAATGGTTTACTGGCAAGAAAACTTCTCTTTTTTTTCTCGCTCCACTTTTCTGTCTTCCTTACTTCTCTAACCATTAATTTAAGCTCGTTCGGTTCTAAAGCAAATGGATGATCTGCTCCTGCTAATTTTTTACTCAATGTGAAATGTTTTTCAATTACTGAAGCCCCACAACATGCCGCTAATTTTGGAATAAGAACCGGATCTAAAGAATGGTCGGAAATACCTACCGGAACCTGAAAGGCATTTCTCAAGGTTTCTATTACCTTCAAATTATATTCTTCCGGCGGTGCTGGATAGCTACTAAGACAATGCAAAAGAATAATCTTCTGATTATTTTCTCCATAAACAGTATCAAGTGCTTCCTCAATATCCGATAATCTACTCAATCCGGAAGAAAGAATCATTGGTTTTTGATTTTTGGCAATATGACTCAATAAAGGTAAATGATTTAATTCTGATGAAGCAATTTTGTAAACTTCTATATTAATTTTCTCTAATACATCCACTGCTTCCTCGTCAAAAGGCGTAACAATAAAAACTAATCCTCTTTTTTCAGCATATTTTTTCAATAAAGAAAGCCACTTAAAGGGTATTTCAACCTGTTCAAAAAACTTATATAAGTCTATTTCCCCTTGGGGACCGGGAATTTTGCCGCAATTTGGCGGGTAAATTTTAGATGCCCGAAATAATTGAAACTTTACTGCGTCTACTCCAGCCCAGGTAGCAATGTCTATCAGTTTTTTTGCTTGCTCAAATTTACCGTCATGATTAGAGCCCGCTTCAGCAATAATAAAAACTGGTTTTCCTTGCTCTATCCATTTATTAAAAATTTTAACTCTTTTCATATTCTTTACTCTTGTCAGAGAGTCTCCTTTTTTTCTAATAAATACATAACATCTAAATTATCATCGCTTTTGCGTTTTAGAATCTTTTGATGTACTAACTTCAAATCTTGAAATTTATCTAAAAATAATTTTGGAAAATTTGTTTTCCATAATAAATTATCGTTTCCCCGGTAATTAACCATCTGATAATCTTTGGGATGGTAGGGCTCAAGTCCCAATATATATTTTCTAGAGCATCTATGCATCTCATCTATTGCTTTTTCGATATCTTTTGGAGAAATGTGTGTTAATACTCCGGATGTAAAAACCACATCAAAATAATTATCCTTGAATGGAATATCAAAAGCTGAAGCTTTTACAAGATTAATATCCTTTGTCCTCTTTTTTGCAATTTCTAAAGCATAATCTTGGGGTTCAATCCCCCATAAATCTGTGTAACCTATTTTTTGGAACAAAAGTAACTGGTTGCCAATATTACAACCAACTTCCAAGAATCTATTTACATCAAAACCTCCAAGGAATTCTCTATTAAGTGCTATTCTTGATATCCCGTAATTCTTGGCAGGCAGCTGATTTGCCTCTTCGGGAGACATCATATTTCTATCTGTATATTCTTTGCCAAATTTGGTTTTCCAAGTTTTAAGTTGTTTTGTTTCTTTCATTTTTTGTAAGAATTAATTATTTTTTTAACTGTTTTAATGACTTTTTTAACCTCTTCATCGGCCATTTTTGGAAAAAGAGGTAAAGTTATTGCTCTTTGATAATATTTTTCTGCAATTGGAAAATCTCCTCTTTTATAGCCAAATTGCTTCCTGCAAAACGGCTGGAAATGAAGGGGTACATAATGAACCTGAACTCCAATTCCTTTTTTTTGTAAGTCCTCAAATATTTTTTTACGATTAACTTTTAATTTTTCCAGATTTAACTGAATCGGATATATGTGCCAAGCCGATTTCACATAATTTTTTTCTTTTGGGGTTATAATTTCTTGGATGTTCTTAAATGCTTTATTATACTTAGATACAATTTCTCTTCTTCTGTTTATAAATCTGTCTAATTTTTTTAATTGACTCAAACCTAAAGCGCATTGAAAATCAGTAATTCTTAAATTTAATCCTGGCTCTTCTATTTCATAATACCACTTGCCTTTTTCCGGCTTTTTCACTATTCCGTGATGCCTAAAGATTTTTAATTTTTCATAAAAATTTTTACTATTTGTCAATATCATCCCCCCTTCACCGGTAGTGATAGCTTTTACTGGATGAAAACTCAAAATTGTCATACCAGTCAAACCTCCAATCTTCTTCCCTTTATACAAAGACCCTAAAGCATGGGAAGCGTCTTCAATTATTAAAAGTTTATATTTTTGGGCTATTTTTCTAATTTCATCATAATCACAGGGCAGGCCCCCGAAATCTACCGGCACAATTGCTTTTGTTTTTTTGGTAATTTTCTTTGAGATTTCTTTCGGGTCAATATTCAAACTATCTTCTTGAATATCAGCAAAAACTGGCTTCCCTCCACAATAAACCACGGTATTTGCAGTAGCGGCAAAAGTTAAGGGAGTAGTAATTACCTCATCTCCTGATTTAATTCCAGCTGTTTTATATGCTGCTTGTAGGGCAGCGGTCCCTGAGCAAACTGCTACTGCATATTTCGCGCCGCAATATTTAGCAACAGCTTTTTCAAATTCCTTAACTTTTGGACCTTGAGTTATCCAATCGGCTTTTAATACTTTGACCACCTCTTTTATGTCCTTATTATCTATCCATTGATGACTATAGGGAATTATTGGGATTTTAGCCATTGTGTTGTTTTAATGATTCCTTGTTCTAAACTTGTTGTTGGTTTCCATCCTAAGATTTTCTCTGCTTTAGACGAATCCGCGCGCATATTCATTATTTCAGCCCGAGGATGATGATGCTTAATAAACTTTATCTCTATTTTGTTATCAGCTATTTTCTTTGCTAAATCCTTTATTTTTATTTCTATTCCAGAACCAGCATTAAAAATCTGACCATTTGCTTTATCGCTAAAACAGACCCTGGCAACAAATTCTGCACAATCCTCTATATAAAAGAAGTCTCTTCCTTGTCTACCATCTCCAAAAACTTCTAATGGCTCTCCTTTTAGCTTGTTATTTATAAAAATGCTCATTACTCCTCCTTCTGAATCTTTTCTTTGATAAGGACCATAAATACTGAAAGGTCTTAGAATCACAATCGGCAAATTATATGTTTTAAAATAAGAGATTACAAGATTTTCACCACTGATTTTACTTGCTGTATAAGGAGATGAAGCATTAAGCAAATGCTGTTCTGCTATTTTCTGTCCTGCTCCAGCTGTTTTATAAACCAAAGCAGAACTTGCAAAGACCATTTTTGTATTATGTTTTCTGCATTGTTCAAGAATATTAAAAGTACCTAAGCAATTATCATTAAAACTTTTTTCTGGATTATCAATACTCTCTTGAACATTTATTGCGGCAGCAAAATGAATACATATATTAAAGTGATTTTCAAATAGCTTTGAGATTAATTCATTGTCTTTAATATCTCCTATTACAAAATCCTCTAATTGATTCTTAAACTCCTCAATATTGCTTTCAAAACCATTTGAAAGATTATCTAAAATCCAAACTTTATGTCCTTTATTAAGCAAGTTTTTTGCAACCCAACGACCTATAAAACCTGCTCCTCCTGTTATTAAAATCTTTTTCATTAACCCTTATACCCGTAATCCCACCAGTTTACAGGCAAATTATACTTTCTCATTTTATCTTGAACAGCTCTAAATGCTTTGTTTTTAAATGCCTCAATTTCTGGAGCGCTCACATCATATGGTTCGCCAACACTGGTGTTACAATCATAAAGTTCCCAATTCTTATGAAATATCTTATACCTAAACTTCTCAGGATTCTTAAATATCTCTGTTCCCGGATTTGGAGCTAAGATATTAAACTCTGCTCTTGAATTCTCTACAATTAATTTAAACGGCATTATTTTAAGAAACTCTTTGAAATTCTTTCTTACTGTTGTAAATGTAGCATCGCAACATTTTAACGCTATATCAAGCGTTTTTTGGAGTGTTTCTTTAGTTTCTCCCGGAAGTCCTAAAATAAAGCCAGAGTGAAATAGCATTTCATTTCTTAAAAACATTTCAGCAATCTCTAAAATCTTAGCTACAGTAATGCCACGTTTGTTAATTCTAAGAACTTCATCTGAACCTGACTCCATTCCTATATATAAATTAGTGCAACCAGCTTCTTTTAATTTCACAAGAATCTCGTCGTTAAGTCCGTCCGGCCTCGTTGCTGCCCGAAATTGTCCAATTTTCTTACTTTTTACTACATCTAAAATCTGTTTTGTTCTCTCTGTGTCCAAACCCATAAACTCATCTTCATACCTTATCTCAAGCTTTGGGTTTAACGATAAGGCAAGTTCTAATTCTTGGGATACTTTTTCAACAGAACGGTAGCGAATTCCTTTGCCCTGCATTAAGGGCACTTCGCAAAAAGTACAATTGTGAGGACATCCTCGGGTACAGGTTAAAACAACATAAGCATATTTGTTCATATCAAGCATATCATATGCCGGTATAGGAATTTCATCGGGATGCATTAATGGACCTCTTGGATTGTCAATAACCTCTCCGTTATTTCTATAACTAATGTTTTGTATTTGTGAAAGAGGTCTGCCTTGAGCAAGTTCAAGCATCGGACGCTCCCCTTCCCCTCTGACAACAATATCAATCCAGGGGCATTCGTTTAAAGCTTCCTGAGCTGTAAATGTAACGTGTACTCCCCCAATAACTACTTTTGCGCTTGGGACGGCTTGTTTTGCTGCCATAGCTATCTTTGTCGCTGGAATATATGATATGGTTGTTGATGTTACTCCAATAATCTCTGGATTATGCTCTTTTACATAATATTTTACAAATTGTTGTATTTCCTCTATTGAACGCGAAAGAAGCGAAGGTCTTTCATACTGCATCTGTTTTGTGTCTAAAACATCCACTTCAATTCCTTTATTACGCAAATATGCCGCTATATACATAAGACCTTTTGGGGGAAACTGCGTCAACCACTTTATATCCCAGGGCCTTTCTGGGAACGGCGGATCAATTAACAAAACTTTTGTCATAAATCTATTTCTGCTTCCAATAACTGATTTATCTCTTGTTGAGACATATATCTGCCCATGTTTGAAGCAATAATTGGATTCTCAACAGGTCTTGCATTTTGATATCTGCTTCTAACGCTTGAATAGTTAATCGTTGGGAAAATAATATAAAGGTTATCTGCTTCTATTGTCCGAGCAAGTTCTTCATCTGACATTATTTCTTCATCCATTTTCTCGCCTTCCTTCTTTCCGGTAATAATCATTTTAATTTCCTTTCCATCGGCATATCTATTTATCATTGCCTGGGCTAAATCAATGATTTTCAATGTTCTCATCTTCCAAATAAATGTCTCTCCTCCTTTTACAAGTTTAACGGCTTTGCAAATTAAGTTTACCGCCTCATCCATTGTAATGACAAAACGAGTCATTTGTTTATCGGTAATTGTAATTGGTCTACCATCTTCAATCTGCTTTTTGAAAAGAGGAACAACAGAACCATTAGAGCCTATTACATTGCCAAAACGCACAGAAGCAAACAAAGTCCTCTTGTCCCCCTTATAATAATTTGCTAAAGAAATGAGTTTCTCTCCCATAAGCTTGGTCATGCCCATTACATTTAAAGGATGGGCAGCTTTGTCAGTGCTTGAAAAAATCACTTTTTCAACATTTTCATTTCTTGCGCAATCTATAACATTTTGGAGTCCTTGTATATTTGTCTTGATTGCTTCAAATGGATTATACTCACAGGCATATACATGCTTCATTGCCGCTAAATGAATAACGACATCAATCCCTTCCATTGCAAGCTTTAATCTGTCCAAATCTTTTACATCGCCAATCAAATAACGCAATCTTTTTTCTCCGGAAAAGCTGTTCTTTATCTCAAACATCTCATTTTCCGACAAATCAAAGATACGAATCGTCTTAATATCGTACTTCAACAATTCTTTTACCAAAGCATGTCCAACCGATCCGGCTCCGCCGGTTATAAGTATTTTTTTGTTTTTAAATTCTTGTTCCATTTTAAAAAATTAATCACAAATCATCTTAAAAACTCTTTCAGACGAATTTCCGTCAATATGACTAAAGCAAATATTTTTTATTTTTTCTCTCTGTGTTTCATAACCATCTTCTCCTCTCAAAAAATGTTCCAGCTGATTTAAAAGTTCATTGAAATTATAAGCTTTAGGGCCGGGAGTAAATTCGTTATAATCAAAATATAATTCCCTGTCTTCGGCAATATATTTTTGGAAATCATAAGGAAAAAATATTATCAGCCTGTCTGTTAAAAGAAAATCAAAAAATACCGAAGAGTAATCTGTAATTAAAATGTCGGTCTGACGAAGAATTTGATAAATATCGATGCCGCTGGCTAAAACCAAAAATTCCTCAGAATTTAGTTTTTGAAAATCCTTTTCGTTTATATTCGCAAGTTTATGAAAGCTAGTTATAAAAATAGCATTGTTTGAATTCAGAAACTTTTTTAATTTATTAAAATCAAAATTTGCATCTACCAAAGGGTTGCCACCGGTATCTCGGAAGGTAGGCAAATAAAATATAATTTTTTTGCCTTTTCTTTTTAAATCTCTGATTCGTTGAAATAAAAATTTCTCGCTGCCCGAATCGGAATTTTTAATTTCAGTGAAAAAAACATCATTTCTCGGATAACCAGTAATAATAACTTTATTTTTATCAACTCGAAAAGCCGAAGCCATTATTTTCTGAAAAAGAGGCGAAGTGGTAATAACAAAATCTTTTCTCTCAAATCCCCAAGGAGTAAGTAATCTAAGAATAAATTTTTTTATCCCTTTAAGGTTAGAAAAATAACCAAATCTTCCCTTTTTTGCGTCATAGCTTATTTTTTTAAAAGGAAGGCCATGCCAAAGAATAATTTTTTTGCTTCCCCCTGAAAGCCAATAGCTTATTTCATGAGAATTCTGATTAACAAAAAAATATTTGGCTTTCAAAACATAATAAATTCCTTTAAAAGATTGGCGGCTCTGGGCATTATAACCCATTTTCCTCAACTTGCGCCTAACGTCTTCTTCTTTAGAAATCCAGACTGTTTTTATTTCATCTCGTTTATTAGCAGTGTATAAAAATAAATATTTAGGATTGCTGACAAATCCATCGTTACATCCAAAAACCCAGATTTTTTTATCCCGTGGGAACAACCAAGAAAGAAAATAAACCGAATACAGGGGTAATCCAAGAACTCGTTTTATAATTTTACCTGTATTAACGTTGCAAATTTTCATAAAGTTTTAAAACTTATTTCTTTCTAATTTCGTATATAATCTGCATCGCAAATAATGATGGCCATTTCTTAGTTAAACTATTAATAAATCCATCAGATAAGGGCGCTCCTACAATATAATTAATAACTTTAAATCCTAAATAATCACACCAGTATAAAAAATCCTGATGCGTCCAGAACCGAATATGCTCTTTGATATGATAAACTATTACAGTAATAGGAAATTTTCCAAACAATAAGCGCAGTCGGCACAAAATAAAACCAGAGTTTGGGATAGACGCGAATATACTTTTGTTAAACGAACCTTTAATGCTCAACATTATTTTCTCCGGTTCCTGAATATGCTCTAAAACTTCAGTAATGATAATATAATCAAAAGCATTTTTCTTCACAAAGTTTTTAAAGTCTTCCGAAGCTATATCCATCTTGTATGCCTCATATCCTCTCTTTTTTGTATATTCAACAGCTTTTTTAGAAATATCAATGCCAATAATTTTAATGGGAGAATTGTTTTTAGAAAGGTAATCAATCACTGTCCCGTCACCACAACCAATATCTAATATCTTAGAATTTTGTTCAATATATTTTGATATAATTTCTGCTCTATGAAATGATGGCGCGTGAAACCCCCTTTTCCCCCAATATTCATCATAATCTTTAAACTCGTTCAAGGGCATTGGTATTGTCAAAGATTTCCAAATTGATTTTAGTTTCTTTGTCATTTTTACTTTTTTCTTCGTGTTTTTAACAAATAGCTCCTTACGCTTCCTAAATCTTTATTGTCTTTATTACTATATTAGATGAAAAGAATCAATTGATTAATATCTTGGACTATTATATCGGGTTTTGTTTTACTGAATTCTACATCCTCTCTTTTTGTTGCTCCCGACAAAACTAAAACCGATAGTATCCCTAAATCATTTGCCATTTTAATATCAGTGTAAAGACGGTCTCCAATAATAATGCAATCTTTAGGTGTTAGATGGTATTTTTTTAAAGTTGGAATTATCAGCTCTTTTGATGGCTTGCCAAAAGTCCTATCAGGAACTCTCCCGGTAGACATTTCTAAAACTTTTATAAATGTTCCTATATCGGGAACAAAACCTTCTTTGGCAGGACAGAGATTATCGGTATGAGTTGCAAAATAAGGCAGTCCTTTTTGGATTAAGAGAGTGGCCTGAACTAATTTTTTGTAATTAATCTCGGTATCATAAGTTAAAACAACAGCTTCTGGCTTTTGCGAATCAAAATTAAAGCCCTTTGAGATAAAATAATCGGCAACTTTTTTATTTGCTAAAAGATATATATTTTTTATTTTCTTTCCAATAAGATGATTTATTAAACTCTCTATCGGCAAAAGAATATTATCTTCTTTTATGTTAAATCCAGCTGATATTAATCTGTTATAATGTTCTCTTTTTGTCTTTGAAGAATTATTGCTCAAAATGCAAAATCGAATTTTTTTCTTATTTAAATGATTTATAAAATCATCTGCCTTTTCTATTATTTTATTGCCAAGCATTAAAGTGCCATCTCCGTCAATTAAAAAAAGTTTTCTTTTTTTAATTCCTTTTAACTTTTTATTAAATATTTTTTCTGCCTCGTTTAAATCGTTAAAATCATCAATCTCCCACCATTTTTTATTTTGAATGTTAAAAAACTTAACCTGTATCTTCTTTTTAAGAAATAATCTTTGTAATAATACTTCAGTCCATAGATTTAATTCTTTTTCTTCTTCAATTATTTCGTTCAGCTCTTTTTTAATTATTTTTAAATCATTTTTGTTAAATTTATAAACATCAATAGAGCAGCCGTAGGATTCATTTTTCTTAATCTCTTTTGAAATATCAGAAATAAAACCTTCGTTGTCAACTTTTATTTTCATTGACTCCCTTAAATATTGACTGGTATCTGTAGCAATTAAGGAATCTCTGACTGCAAGCATTCCCGAAATTATTTTATCGCTAAAAATAACATCTCCGTTCATTATAAAAACCTCCCCATTTAAAAATTCTCGAGTAAGGTAAAGTCCATACATATTATTTGTTTTCTTATAATTTTCATTAAAAACAAACTTGAAATCTGCCTTAGGATAATTATTCTCACAAAATTTAATTATTGATTTAGGTTTATATCCAACGCAGATTACAATCTCCTTAATGTTATTCCTCAACAAACTCTCAATTTGATAACCTAAAATCGGTTTTCCGTTTACCAAAGAAACTAAAGATTTGGGAATTCTATCTGTTATAGGGCTCAATCTGTTACCCTTTCCACCCGCCAAAATTATTGCTTTTATATTAGGTTTCTTTTTAGTCATTAGAAATCTGGATAAATCTTTTAATAATTAATCCGTGTTTACCATTTTTCAATGGTTTTTCTTATCTTGTCTTTAATATGGAGATAAATTTTTTCACCTTTCTTCTCAGTTTCAGGCGAAACTAATCTTAAAAGTTCTCTGCCTAAAATTTTATATCTGCCTCCAACTTTATTGGCATTAATTATTCCTTTTTTTAAAAAACGTTTAATAGTGCTATTGCTCACTTTTAAATAATCCTGCGCTTCTTCGGTGGTATAAACTTTGTTTGGTTCAATTTCTTTTACCATTGTTTTAATAATTTAATGATATTAAAATAATAATAGAGTGTCAATAGATGTCAAAAGGTATCATTTTTTATTATTACTCTAAACTGCCCTTTGCTTTTTTAATAAAAAATTATATCATAAAAGAGTATGAAGAATGACTCACCAGTCCAAAATAAATTTTATTGGGTTTACTTAATCGGCTTTTTCTTAATTTTGGCTTTGCCTCTTTTAAACCTGCCGCCCTGGTTTGCTCCTCCTGATTGGGGAAAAACAATCGTTTTTAGAATTGTTCTCTCTATTTTAATTTTCTTATTTATTTACCAACTCCTTTTCCGAAAAGAAAAATTCAGCGCTGTTTGGCCTAATATTCGGCCTAGTTCAGCAACTTTACCTTTTTGGCTCTTAATTGCTCTTTTGGGAATCTACTTTTTAGCCACTCTTTTTTCCTCAGATATTCGCTTTAGTTTATGGGGTTCTCCTTTTCGTTCCGGCGGTTTTCTAAATTTCGCTTCTTACATTATCTTTGTTATTTTGGCATTTTTAATTTTAAGGCCTAAGGATTGGCAAAAAATCTGGGATTTTTCCATATTTATCGGTATTTTGGTTTCAATTATAGCTGTCTTTCAGCAATTTGGTTTTTTGAGTGAAGCACTCATTCCCTTTTCCGGACGACCCCCTTCTACAATCGGCGGACCAACATTTTTGGCAGTTTACCTTTTGCTTTTAAGTTTTTTAACTTTGTCTTTTGCTATTAATGAAAAAAAACATCTAAAAAAGTTCTTTTATTTCTCAGCAGTTTTATTATTCCTTTTTGTTATTCTACTGACCGGGAGCCGAGCGGTTTATTTCGGTTTATTTATCGGCCTTTTTTATTTACTGCTTCTATATCCAAAAGATTTAATTCGCTCGGTAAAAATAAAAACTTTATTTTTGCCCTTGAAAATCCTCGCTGGAATCATTTTAATTACAGCTGCCTATGGAGTATATTACATAAACGCCCAGCCCGAGCGTCCTCAATTTATCCAGAACAATGAAATTTTAACGGAAATCGCCAGGCGGCTTTCAATTAAAATGGTCTTAGACGATTCCCGATTTTCCACTTGGAAGATTTCTTTTGAAGCGATAAAAGAAAAACCGATTTTAGGTTACGGCCCGGAAAATTTTAATATTGGCTTTGATAAATATTATGACCCTTCTTTGCATTATATGGATAAGGGCTGGGGCAGTTGGTGGGACAGGGCCCATAATTTTATCTTTGATATTCCGGCTACTGCCGGCATCCCGGCTTTAATAATCTATCTTTCTCTCTTTGGAGTTCTTTTTTGCCAGCTCCAGAAGCTAAAAAATAATCAGCGGCAATCAGCCGCCATCAACGAAAATCAAAACCCAATAATTTATCACGGGATTCAGGCCGCTTTTTTGGGCTATTTGGCTGCTAACTTTTTTACTTTTGATATTTTCTCAACCTATCTTATTTCATTTCTCTTAATCGCTTATTCTCTAAGTTTGATAACCCGGTCAGAAAAATCTACGGCCGTAGAAACTCGGGACGAGATTCAACCATTGAGAAAGAGAACGCTTTTCGCTTGCTTGTATCCGTATAAAAAAATAATTATATCTATTCTCTTTATTTGTTTAATCTGGTTTATCTGGTTTTTTAATCTAAAACCCTTTCAAATCAATAGTCAAATTAATATCGCCGCCCATCTTGTAAGTAATGACAAATGCGAACAGGCCTTTATTAAAATGGACAACATCTTGCCCAAAAAAAGCTTCCTGGATAATTATCTAAGATTAAAATATGCCGACTTTATGATAGCCTGCGAAAAGCAACATCCTGATAAAAGTTTAGAATATGCTAAAAAAGGAGTACCATTTCTTAAAGAAAATATTGAAATTCGTCCTTACTCTACCAAAAATTGGCTTTTACTCGGTGACTTTACTACTGTTTTAATCGCTCAAGAAAGCAACCCGGAAAGACGCCGGGAATTAATACAAGAAAATAGTTATTATTTAGAAAAAGCGGAAAAGTTAAGCCCTAAACGTCAGGAAGTTTTTATTGAATGGTCCAAATATGGAATTGCTTCAGATAAATACCAGACAGCAAAAGAAAAAGCTCAAAAATGCATTGATGTAAATCCAAACTTATCTGATTGTTATTGGCTAATGGGGCTGGCTCAGGGTTATTTAGAAAATTTTGAAGAACTTAATTCTTTTATAGCCCTTGCTCAAGAAAAAGGTTATAAAACAAAATCAAAAGAATCTTTATCACAGCTAAGCAATATCTATATAAAAACTGAAAATTACCAGAGTTTAGCTGAAACTTATCTAAAATTAATTTCAATCAAGCCTAAAAATGCCCAGCTTCACGCCTCTTTGGCTGTTGTTTACAAAGAATTAGGAGAAATTGAAAAAGCAAAAAAAGAAGCCCTAAAAGTATTAGAGCTTAACCCGGAAGCGAAAACAGGAGTAGAAGAATTTTTAAGAAGTTTAGAATAAAAATTTAAGACCCAAGAAGTTGATTGATTCTTGCTCGAGTCCGCGGCCCCACAAACCCTGTTCCCCTTGCTAATCCGAGGGGTTTTAATATTTCTAAAGCGTATTTTTCCTGGAAACGAATTACAGCGGTGTTGGTTAAAGAAAGAAAATTTCCGGTAACTAAGCCTTCGGGATAAATTCCCTGCCCCTGATTTCCTAAGAATTGCTGAAGGCAACGAACTTCGGAATTACTGCTCATTCCATAGTACAAATCATTTTCAAATCTCTGGCCGGAAAAGGAGTTTAGTTCCTTTTTCATTAAAATGGCTTGTATTTGGGCCTTAATTTTAGCAATTTCTGCCTCTAAATAGGCAATTTGAGCTAAAAGTTTTTTAATTAATTCTTCTTCTTCTTTTTCTTTTATTTCTTCTTTAGCTGAAACTCGCCAAGAAAATGAATATCTTTTTTCAGAACCATTAAATCCGGAAAATTTGTTTTGAATTGAGGGTATAATTGTTAAAAAAGCATATTTTTCATTAAAATCAGGGAAAACAATTTGAGCTTTTTGATTCTCGTCTAAAGTTAAGAAATGAATTGAACAAGAATTAGATTTTTGGCAAACTAAATAAGGAACTTTGAATTTTACTTCCTTGGTTCCTTCAAAGTCCAAAGTTAAAGTTCCTTTTCCTCCAAAAATTTTCTGCCAGTTGCCAGCCCAATTTTTTGTTGTATAACCTACCGATAAACTACTTTCTGAAGTAAGAGGTAAAAAATTACTGATAGGAACTATTTTAAGGTCCTTTAAGTTTTCATTTTTTTTATAACAGTATTTTTCTCCTAAATCACAATTATTTACTAAAACAGTGATAGTCCAGTCAGTAAATATCTGAGAAAAATTTTCTTCAAAACCATTTTTTTTCAAGGCATAGTTTAGAGAAGGAATTCCGATTTTTGAAGATTGCATAGAATCTTTCAAAATCTCTACTCCATAATGGTCAACTAAATATTGAATAAAAAGATTTAAGGCGCCGTAATCCGCAGAACTATTCTGCCATTCGGTAAGAGAATCATTTGGTTCTTCTAAAAACCTTTTAATTCTTCTTTGAAGATTACTCTCCTTATATCCCGAATCATAACCGCAGAGAGTCGGGGCATATTCTGCTCTGGCTTCATTAAGCCAAATTTCTTCTTCAATTCCCTGAATTTTTTCCTTTTTATTAAAGGTAATCAAATGAACGAATTCGTGGGCAAGAAAACTTTTATTCAAAGAATTAGTAATATAATCGGCATTAAGGTAAACCATTTCTCTTTGATTAGAAAAAGGGTTTTCCAATCTTGAATATTCATCTCCGCTATTAAAATATCCTCCGACATTTTTTTTCATTGGATGAATTAAAACCGTAATTTTTAAATCATTATCAATTCCCGGTCTCCATTCTTTGCCAAAAACAGAAGTTAAAGTCGGATAAATATTTCTCTCAAACTCATTTGATAATTCATAAATCTCTTGGTTTATTTCACTCTGTTTTGAAGAATCTAATTTTTCCCACCAGGAATTATCAATATAAAAATACACATAATTACCAATTCTATTGAGACCGGCGGAAATTTCTTTTCTTCCGGAAATATCGTAACCAGAATCTACATAAAAATTTCTTGACTTTTCCAAACTTGCCGCCTCAACAAAAGAAAAAATAAAAAACAGAAAATAAAAAACAGTAAGTAATAAACAAGCGGCAAAAAAATTTTTATTTTTAAAAGTCATTATATAGATTATAACAAATTTTTATTTTTAAAACAATCCAAAAACCCCGGCAACGCCGGGGTTTTTGGCAATCTATTCAAACTTTTAAATTCAAATAGACCAACCTACACAAGGATTAGGTTTAGTATTCAGGAAGGACTTCATACGGCGTTACAAGGTCGGTCAGTCCCCAAGTCTGCTCTCCTGTGGTGCTGCCTACTGTCCAGTAAACTTCTTTAATCTCAAAGCGGACAAGACCAATGGATTCAGAAGTATCACCTTCAACAGTAGCGGTTGCGGTTACAGTAGCTGTATCTCCAGCTGTAACATCCTCGTCAGGGCTAACAGTTACAACACCGGAAAAACCGGTTCCATAAGCAGTGCCGTCTGCTTTGTAAGCTAAGATTCTTATTCCATCCGCTACGCTGATAGTCTTGGCAGTAGTAAACTTGGTTAGAGTTCCACCAAAAGCTTCAACCGTAAACTTAATAGTTCCGGTAGCGTAATTCTTTTCACCGCTAGCTATGGAAGGTGTTATCTTAATAGAAGAACTATCTTTGGTGATATAAACACCTTCGTTATAGAGATACTGGACCTTGCTGGAAATAGCCGAACTAACTGTAACATTACTACTGGCTCCATCCGTTGTCTCATAGAGGTTATAAGCTGAAGTGGTAGGAACAGTGATTTTAACCTTGTTATTGGCTGCTGTTGTAAGCGCTCCAAAATCACCCTTAACAGTGAAGGTCTTGGTAGCGTCCTTGGCAATATCTATTTCTAAATTCTCAAAGGTGGCTGTGCCCTGAACACTTGCAGTGCCGGCAACAATAGTAGCCGAGGATATCTTACTGCCGTCCTCATCGTAAAGTTCAAAACCTTCTATGTCGGCTGTCTTTATATAAGTACCTGTGCTTTGACCATCATATTCATACGTATAAGTATTAACCTTTACCTGAGTCAATTGAGAATCGCCTACGGTTGATTTGAGGTCAAAGACCAGCAGAGTAACATTCTCAACTCCATCCGTTGAATGATATTCCACATTATTAGACAAAGGAGTATCATTATTCGCCGTGCCGGTTAAGGTAGCTGTTCCTGCTTTCTTAATAGTAAATGTTCTCGGGGTACTGATTCCAGCATAGGTGTTAAGGCCCAAGCCATCAGTTCCTCTAATAGCATTAGTACTGCCTTCGGGTCCAATAGCCCACACCCTAAACCATCTATTGGTGTCAAAAGTTGTATTAGCGTCAATCTTAACTGTTAAGGTTTTGGTAGTACCCTCCTCTACTTTGAAACTAACATCGGTCAAACGGACAAAATAGTCATTAGATGAATCCTTGATTATATCGCTGGAGCTAATGCTTTTCCTATAGACTTCAGTATCGCCCTCATAAAGGCTAACAGCCTCAATCAGAGTGGACGGTTTATACTCGGAACCAGAACTATCAGTTAACCTTACCTCAAATTGAAGGTCTACTCTGTTAACGGTGATATCAGAATAAAGAGCTTTGACTTTAATCCCGTAAACAGGAATATCTGAACCGGCTCTTAGGTTGGAGTCATTGCTTGGAGTTGGAGAAATAGTGGCAGTGAAAGTACCTTCTTTGTCTGATGGCTCTTTTGCACGACAAACCTCATTCACACACTCATAGTCTGCGTCGCAATCAGCATCTGTGGTACATTCTGGAGCTTCAACACAAACTCCATTCTCACAAACATAGCCTGCGTCGCAATCAGCATCTATGGTACATTCTGCTGGTGGTGGTGGAGTTGCTCTTAACTCGTCGTATTTGGCTTGAGAAACAGGACCAAAATAACCCTGCCAAGCTCCATAGGCAACACCATTGCCATCCTGCCAGGCTCCGACGGCAGCTTTAGTAAGAGGACCAAAATATTCGGTCTCATTGCCAGCCGAGCCAGGACCAGTGGTGGCTACAGTGTAGCCAGCGTCATTCAAGTATCTCTGCAAACACTGAACATCCGCGCCGCTCATTTCCGGGTAAAGGGGTCTGGTAAAAGTGCAAACAACACCTACTCCATCGCCTCCGCCCAAACCAGCTAACTGGGCTTTCAGGTCATTTAATTGCTCCATTAAAGCATTAATCTTGGCTTGAAGCTCAGCAGCTGTTATCGCCTGAGCAGTTCCCGGACCAGCAATCATTGCCGCAATAGTCAATGTAATTGCAATTGCAATTATTTTTTTCATAATTTTTCAATCTAATCTAATTTTAATTAATAATTTATTTGTCGTTAATCGACCGAATGTCTTGAACTTTTGAATACAAAAATTTTTAATGGCAGTTTTCCTCTTATGGGGGAAACCCCACGTGGGCTTGCCCTTCACCTAAAGCTTTGGGTGAAGGGCTTGACGCCAATTATTCAAAAAATCAAGATTAACGACCTCTTTAATTTTTAATTTACTGACTTAAAAGTAAAATCTCTTCCAGGGCTTGAGAATAATTCCCTTCTTCGTAATCCTTTATTGCTCCGGCTAAACTTTTTTCCTGGTCTTCTGTTAAACTACTATTCCCTGCGTCTTCAATTAACCATTCCACCATTACTTTGGTTGGATTCTCTTTTTCTTTGTTTTCACCTAAGCCCGATATACCATAGACCTTTTCTAATCTCTGTTGACTTTCTTCCAATTTTTTAACTTCAATAACAATTTCTTTAACTTTTGTAGGGTCTTTTTTAACCTCTGAATCATTTAAACTTTTAACCGCCTTTTCTTTACTTCTTTGAACCTCTTCAATTGCCGAAGCCAAATTATTTATTTTATTAGTTTGAGCAATTTTAATCAAGTCATCCAACCGTTCATTGACAATTTTCAGATTATATCTGGCTTGGTTTTCTTCAGAAACAAAAACTGCCTGTGTTTTTTCAGTAATCTTTTTCAAGATGTATAAAGAATTGCCAGGCAGAGAATTTTGAGCAAAACCAAATGTGCCCAATAGCCCTCCAAAAATTATTACAACCGATAAAGAAGCAAAAGCAAATTTACGCTGAAAAAGAATCCTTATCCCCCCAACAAACTCTGACCAGCCAAAGGCAGAAACCCGTTCTCTGCTATTTTTAAATTCTTCTCCTAAAATTCGCTCTTTAGTAAAAATAACCCAGTCCTTCCTGGGTTCAATCTGACTTAATTTGCGAATTTTAGTAATGAGTTCTTTTTCAGTCATCTCCTTAATATTATGACGAATTAAACACGAATTTGTTACACCTGTTAAAAATGTTTAATACCCGAAGTTAAACATCAATGGATCAAGAACTGTTCTCGACCCATTGTTAAATTTCTTTGATTTATTCTATCTATTGATTTACGAAATCAATAGGATTGCCGTAATTATCCCTCTTTTAGCTCTTTTTTTAGGGTTTTCAAAGCCCGGTGAAGCATTACCCTTATTGTTGCCTCTGGCTTATTTAAGAGCTTGGCCATTTCCCCTATCGATAAATCATCTAAGTAACGCCAAATAATCACCTCTTGATAATCTTCTTTAAGATTAGCTAAAACTATTCTAATTTTATCAATATCAGAATCTAAAAAACTTTTCTCCTCTAAACCGAGACCCGGGTCTGCAAGTGGGACACAGTCAGCCGAAACAAACTGTGTCCTACCTTTTTCTCTATAATAGTCAGTTACTAAATTACGAGCAATTTGATATAAAAAGGCCTGAGGATTTTCAATTTTATTTGGACCTTTCTTAAAGACCTCCCAGCCCTTTAAAAAGGTTTCTGAAGATAAATCCTCAGCTATGTTTTGAGAACTAACCTTTAAAAAAATAAATCGGTATATTTTGTCTATATACTGATTATATATCTTGCTGAATTTCTTTTGGCAATTTTTCATTTTAACTTAGGACAAATTTTATCTTTGGTTGGGACATCACTTAGGACATACTATATATGTATGTCCTACTTAAAAATCTTTAAGTAATTAAACTCTTTTAGTAAACTCCTTTCAATTTATAAAAAGTATTATTTCTCTCCCCTATTTTTTCAACTAATCCTTGTTTTAACAATTGGACAAAATCCCTTCGAATAGTCCTTTTGGATACATCAGGGAAAATTTGCTTAATTTCCTGAACTTGAACTTTATCCTTCTCTTTCAAAAATGCTAATATTTTTTCTTTTCTGAAATCCAATTTCTTATTTAGGGTGGGTTGAGGGGAAAAGGGTGGTGGGTGGGTCGTAGTCTTGTCAGCTGCAAAGGACGGGTCTCTGTTAACTTGTTTATCAATCTGCTCTGTCAAAACTTTGTTATCCTCAATTTTTTCCTCTAATGGACTAATTGGTTTATCGGTGTCAGGCGTCAACAATGCTGTTGTTTCCTCTTTAAAATCCTCTATTTCTTCTCTAAAACCAGATTGCATTTTATCATACTTTTCTTGAATTTCCAAAATATCAAAGTAACTTGCCCAGTTTTGCCATTTAGCTACTTCAAAATAATTTTTAAGAATTTCCAAATTTCTTTCAAGTAAAAAAATTGAGTCCTTATATCGCTTTTCCCAATCAACAGCAAAACTGCCAGGATTAAAATTTCGCAATGCCTCCCAAGAAATAAAATTAGCCAAAACCTCATCAGCCGTTTCTCTTATTTTATACCTTAAGGGCTCCTTCTTGGGAAAAAGCAAGGTCAACTTATAGAGTTTATTGGTAATTTCAATAAGGTTATTTTTATTCATAATTGGGTCAATTTTTTAACCTCTTGACTTGCTTCCGCCACTTTTTCTCTAATTTCATCTATTTTATCTTGTATTTCAGTCAAGGTTGCTAACTTATCAACTTTTTGTTTTACTTCTTCTACTTCTTCTCTAATCTCGTCAATTTCCTCTTGGATTTCAAGTAAAGTTAATTGAGGTTTCGGAGCACCTTTTTCTTCCTCTTCCTCTTCTTCTCCAGCCCCAGAAGCTATTTCTTCTTGGGGCAGTAAACTTTCAAGATTGACCTTAGATAAATCTAATTCCGAATCTTCAAAAAGCAACAATTCTGGAGCTACTATTGCTTTAAGCTTTGAAAAAACTAATTCTGTCTTATCTTCTACAAACTGAAAATTCTGCCATAAAAGAATGCCTCCAATGGCAATCAAAAGCAAAATCAAATAAAGTTTGTCTTTGTTTACCCCTTTAGAGATACTGTCTCTCTGTGTTTCTTCTCCATCCCTAAAATCTCTAACGGGGTTTAAAATCTTAAAACCCATGGTAATGTTTTTTTATTTTACACTTTTCTAACAATCTGACAAGGGCTAAATTGGGGAAAGTTTTCAAAGGTCTAACATTTTTAGGTAGGACAAATGTCCTATCCTGGCTTTGAAATACTATTTTTTGCTTTTGGAGTGCCGTTAATCGGATTATCGCCAGTATCTAATCCATTTATGATGACCCCATTATTGCTTGCCCAATTG
>CAYMJA010000005.1:0-45887 GCA_964391095.1 uncultured Candidatus Saccharibacteria bacterium | reverse complement strand
CCTTATTCCTGGAGTACCGTCACCCGAAGGTTCTTCCTCCAGAAAAGCTCTTTACGCCCCGAAGGGTTTCTTCAAGCACGCGGCGTCGCTCGATCAGGCTTTCGCCCATTGTCGAATATTCTCGACTGCTGCCTCCCGTAGGAGTATGGACCGTTCTCAATTCCATTGTTGGGGAACATGTTCTAGCATCCCCTACCCGTCATAGCCTTGGTAAGCTGTTATCTTACCAACTAGCTGATAGGTCGCGGACTAATCCTAAAGCGGTTGCCGAAGCTTCCGTTTACCGAGCATTCAGCGAACTGATTGCTCGAACTATCGGGAATTAGCCTGGATTTCTCCAAGTTATACCCGTCTTCAGGGTTTATTATCCACGCGTTACTAACCCGTTCGCCACTCCCGCCAACATTCTTCTCCGAAGAGAAGTTTGGGTGGGCGTTCGACTTGCATGCCTTATCCACGCCGCTAGCGTTTATCCTGAGCCAAGATCAAACTCTCAAAAATAGCCCGCCTGCATCGCTATGCGAAGCATTGCGGGCAGGTCGGGACAACTCTAAAAAACTGAATTATTCAATTGTCAAAGTTCTTTCTAAAATAAAATCAGGAAGACACTCCTGATTTTTCTCTGATGCGTCTTCAATTTTTACTCTTTTTAATTCATTTTTTGAACTTCTTAATCCGGGTCATTAAACTTCTTAACCTTTCTATTTTTATTTTACTTTTCTAAAAATCTTTGTCAAGCCCTTCACCCAAAGCTTTGAGTGAAGGGTCAAAAGCCGAGGAGAGGATTTGAACCCCCAACCTACGAATTACAAATCCGTTGCTCTACCATTGAGCTACCTCGGCAAAATTACTTTCCCTTTTTTACCCCTACACCAGAACGGGAGCGTTTGGTGTGGGGGTTTACTTTCTCCCAATAATCATCTGAAAAATTATTTTTCTTTTTTGCTGATTTCTGCCGCAATTTCATTAGCCAGGTGCTTGTTTTATTGTCAGTTTTTAGGGTTAGAATTCTAACTTTGGAAAGTATTTTTTGTAATAAAATTCCTTTGGAAAAAGATTTGAGAATTTCGCGGTCTTTAATCTTTTTTCCAAGTTTTTTTAGAGAACTCGGCTCAATTTCTTGAGGTGATAACTCGGTTAAAACAGGAATTTTCCGAACTATAATCACCCCCATACCTATGAGGCCGACTAAAAATATGATTAAAACGATTAGTTCTACCATCATGGTTCTAAGTCTCGTATCTCGCAAACCTTTTTACTACAATGTTCTCCCCTATTCTACTGATATAACTTTCAATTAATTCCTTTATTGTTTTTGTTTCATCTTTTATCCAGGGCTGTGACATTAAAGAAATTTCTTCTTTATACTTTTTCAATTTCCCTTCTATAATTTCATTAATTATTTTTTGCGGTTTACCAGAATTTTTTAACTGCTCTTGATAAATTTTTTTCTCTCCATCTAAAAATTTCAAAGGAATATCCTCTTCTCCTAAAAAGAGAGGACCCATAGCCGCAATTTGTAAACAAAGCTCATGAGCTAATTTCTTAAAATCTTCTGATCTAGCAACAAAGTCTGTCTCGCAGCCTAATTCTAGCAAAACTCCAATTTTTTTATTAGGATGAATATAACTTTCAATTATTCCTATTTGAGTTTCTCTCCCTGCTTTTCCCTTAATAAATTCTTTCCCTCGCTTTCTCAAAATCTCTTTTGCTTTCTCAAAATCGCCCTCCGATTCTTCTAAGGCTTTTTTACATTCTGTTACTGAAATCCCTGTTTCCTGACGAAGTTGTTTAATTTGATTGATGTTCGGCATAGCTAACAGCGAGTGATTACTTTCTCGCTTTTAAGATTACTTCCTTAACTTTCTCCAAGATATACTTAACAGAAGAAATTGCATCGTCATTGGCTGGAATTGGATAATCGACTAAACACGGATCAACATTAGTATCTGCGATACCAATAATTTTTATTCCTTTTTTTCTCGCCTCCCTAATTACTAAAATATCTTTTCTTATATCTATTATAAAAACAGCATCAGGAACTTTCTCCAATTTTTTTATTCCTCCAAATTTATTTTCTAATTTTTTTAATTCCTTGTCTATATCGGCTCTTTCTTTTTTAGTATATTTTTCTAATTCTCGGGCTTCTTTTTTTCTTTCTAATTCTTTGAAATACTCTATTCTTTGTTTAATAATTCCGAAATTAGTAAGAGTCCCTCCCAACCATCTCTCATTAACATAGGGCAAGTTGCAATCTACAGCGATATTTTTTACCAGGTCTTTGATTTGAACTTTTGTACCAATTAAAAGTAAAATTTTATTTTCAGAAATAAGTTTTTGAATAAATTTAAGTGCTTCTTTAAATTTCTCAACGGTTTTATTAAGATCAATAATATGAATAGTATTTCTCATTCCATAGATATAGGGTTTCATTTTAGGATGAACTCGAGAAGTTCGATGACCAAAATGTAAACCCGCCTCTGCCATTTCCTCAAGGCTAATATTGAAACCCTTGCCCACCGTAGCTTTAGCGGAAGCGGACTCGCCTCGCTGTGGCTTCGGCGAAGCGGGCTTCTTTTTTTCTTCTTGCTTTTTGGTTTTGGTGTCTGCCATTATGGTATTATTGTATCACTATAAAAAAAATTATCAACCCTTCACCCAAAGCTTTGGGTGAAGGGTCAAACCCCTTGATTTTTTAGCCAAATCTGATAAAATTAAAGAAAATATAGAAAACTAACGTCTTATGTCTTATATAATTATGAAAAAAGATATACACCCAAAATACTATCCAAAAGCAACTGTTCACTGTGCCTGTGGAAATACTTTTACGGTTGGTTCAACCAAGGAATTTATGGAAATTGAAATTTGCTCAAAGTGCCATCCTTTTTATACAGGAAAAAAGAAGCTCATTGATACTATGGGAAGAGTGGAAAAATTTAGAAAAAGAGCAGCAAAGAAAGTAAAGCCAAAGAAAAAAAATAAATAAAATAATATGATATGACTGACATAAAGTCCATCAAAGAAGAATACAAGGCCCTATTAGAGCAACTCAATGACTCTAAATTAATTTCTGATTGGAAAAAAATGGAAGAATTATCTAAAAAGAAAAATTTATTAGAGAAAATAATAGAGAAACAGTCAGAACCTTATTCAGTAATTATTGAAATTCGAGCCGGAGCAGGAGGAGATGAGGCGAGTTTATTCACCGGTGATTTATTCAGAATGTATTCAAAATATGCTGTTTCTCAAAATTGGAAACAAAAAATTTTAGATTCTCATCCAACCGAACTTGGCGGTTTCAAGCAAATAATTTTTGAACTAAAAGACAGCGATGTTTTCTCTAAAATAAAATACGAAGGCGGAGTCCACCGGGTTCAAAGAATTCCCGAAACCGAAAAATCAGGCAGAATTCATACTTCAACTGCCACGGTTGCTGTTTTAGCTACGCCCAAAAAAACTCAAATTAAAATAGACCCCAACGACCTAAAAATTGATATTTATAAATCTTCGGGACCAGGAGGCCAAAATGTCAATAAACGGGAAACCGCAATAAGAATTACCCATCTGCCGACCAATCTTGTTGTTACCTCTCAAACCGAAAGAAACCAATTGCAAAATAAAGAAAATGCTTTGTCAATCTTAGCTGCCCGCCTTTTAGAAAGAAAAGAACAAGAAGAACAAACCAAAACTGGAGGTAAAAGAAAAACCCAGATTGGTGGGGCAAAAAGGGCTGAAAAAATTAGAACTTATAATTTTCCCCAAGATAGAGTAACTGACCACCGAATCAAAAAAAGCTGGTCCAATATTGAAGCAATTATGGAGGGAAAGCTGGATAAGATAATTAAAGCATTAGAGCGGAAGTTTGAATTTTAAATAAGAAAAAAATCCAACCAAAAAAGCGTCTTTAAAAGACGCTTTTTTAATTTTACTTGGCTGCTTTAAGCGCCTCAATATCTTCTTGGAATCGAGCTGCCTGATTCATTACTGAATTACCATAAAAACTATATCTTGGATTTGTGGAACCGGAAAAATAAATCATAGCTGCCCTCCATTCAGTATTATAGGTTTGGGCAGATGCTCCAGAATCTGATAGATACAGTCCAGCTGCTACAAACGAATCCTGAATATTCCAAGGATCGCAAGGTCTTCCAAGGATGGATTTCAACTTATTTTTATATAAAGCCCAGGTAGAAGGAATAAACTGGGCTGGACCCATTGCTCCGCCATAGCCAAAACTCATTGGACAAGAAACAGGAGTAACATAAGGATCTCTGCCTAATTCTTTGGTAATTATTAAAAAAGGAGCCACATCCCGTGAAGGTTTCATTACTCTTGAAATTGCTCTACCGCTACTAATTATTATACCTTCTCCAGTTGAAGTATTTTCTAAATAACATTGGCCTACATTTTTTCCAATGGCTGATTCTTGCTGTAATACAGCAAGCAGAAAAGCTGGCCTTACTCCTAACAGTCCTTTAACATATTTAGCTATTTCATAGGCCTCGCCAAAAGTAGGAGGTTTTATAACTCCAGCCAACTCAAAAATTCTAGCCCTAATTTCAGCCGCTTTTTTTTCGGTTTTTTGTTTTTCCTTTAATTGTTTCTGATATTCTTTTTCGGTTAATCCTAAATAATATTCTTGCTCTCCTTTTGTTTTGGCGCTTTCGTTTTTCTGAAGAGCATAAATTTTAACTGTCTGCTCTAAATCCCCTTTTTCTTCGTCTAAAGCTTGACTCTGCTCTTCTAAGTTTGATTTTAAATCTTTAATATTTTGTAACAGTTCTCTATTCTCGTTATTCAAAATCTCCAAAGCCACTAAATTATCAAAAAAATCAGAAAGTTCTGGTTCAGATAATAAAATTTCAATAATGGACTTCCGGTCTTCTTCATAGATAATTCTTAGAATATTGCTTAACTTTTCTTTGGAGTCTTCAATTTTCAAAAAACTCTTTTCAATAGAGGTCTCAGTGTCTCCAATTTGAATCCCCAGGTCTTTAATAACTAAATTACTTTGATAAATCTGATAATTTAAGTTTTCTATTTTCTTGTTTATGGTATAAATTTCATTCTGAAGCGTCTTTTTCTCCTGCCCGGTCTTGCTGATATCTTTTTCAATCTCTGTAATTTGCTTTTCGTAAAGAATCTGACACTCTTTCAATAAGGATTGATAATCCTCTTTTGAAAGATTTTGTTGTCCCTTATTAATTATTTCTTCGCATCTTTTGCTTAAATTTTCCTCGCCAAAAATTAAATTCGGCAAAACCAAAGCCAAAATCAAGATTAATAATATTGTTACTTTTGAAATACGAAAGGACATACTATTATTTATTTATTATCTTTCCTTTCTTTCTCCTCGCCTTCTTTGTTTTCTTTTTTCTTCTCCTCGCTTTTCTCTTCTTCTTTTTTCTCTCCTTCCACTTCCTCCACCTCTTCTACTTTTTCTTCAACCGGTTTTTCTAATTCCTCTTCCACTTTCTCTGGAGGCATAACAAGAGCTACAATGTCATCTGGTTCCCTTTTAATCTTAACATCTTTTGGTAATTCTAAATCTTTTATCATAATCTCATCCTCAAAAACTTTTAAACCTCCTACATTTACCTTAATTTCGTGGGGAAGGTTTTGAGGTAAGGCCTTAACTGTTAATTCTTGAATTTCTTTCACTAAGGTTCCTCCTAATTCTTTTACTGCCGGGGGTTCTCCTTCAAAAACCAAAGGCACAGTTGCCTCAACTTCTTCTGTGAGTATTGGCTGATAAAAGTCTATATGAATTGGCTTTCCGCTTAAAGGGTCTTGTTTTGTTTCATGAATCAAAACTAATCCTTTTTTTACTTGTCCTGAGGCCGTTGAAGGGTCAACTTGAAGTGAAATTAATGAACTTTCTCCGGCTTCTCTAAAAACTTGCTCAAATTCTTTGAAATCAACCTTTATGGGTTGGCTTTTTATTTTTGGGCCATACAAAACAGCAGGTAAAATACCTTTTTTTCTTAAAAGTTTTACTTTCTTCCCGACCTCTTTTCTAATTTTGGCCCTTAGGGTTAACATATTAAAGAAACTACTCACCTACCTTGATTAATCATAAACTCATTAGAATAAAATCGTTCGGCTTCTCTAAAGGTTTCATTTATATTACACTCAACGCATACTGGTATAGCGAGTCGGTGGGGCCCTTTATCCATTAAAGACAAATTAAGTTTAAATGCCTTAACCTCTCCCGGGTTAACACATTTTTCAACTAAATTAGCAGTCAAACAGTTGGCGTAAGAATATTCTTTCCATTCTGCTTCTTTGTTCTTTTCCAAATAATAAGGATAGCAAGAAGAAAAACAAATACTTTTTCTTAAATTATTTTTAATTTTTACTTTTAAAGCACTACCTGCTTCATATTCTGATTTATCGGTAATAACATTTACTTGACCCTCCGGGGGAAGTAAAAAGGCAATCAAAACTATTACAGCTAAAGCAAGTATGCCCGTCCCAATTATTAAAAGTTCTTTTTTTTTCATAAAATTTTTATGTAAAGTATCTACAATTTTTACTGCCAAATAATTCTAATTTTTCTTCGACCTTCTTTTGAATGGCAATTTGAACTTGAGTCAAAATTTTGTAAGGTTTAATCTCTTGAGGTTTTCTTTTGAAATAATTCTCTAAAGAATTTTTCCAAACTAATCTTAACTCGGTATTTATGTTAACTTTTACAATGCCGAATTTTACAGCTTTTTTAATTCCCTTATTGGAAATCCCCGACCCCCCATGCAAGACCAAAAAGCTATTTGTTTTTTCTCTAATTTCTTTTAACCTTGCAAAATCAAGTTTTGGCATTCGGCTATATATTCCATGAATATTACCAATAGCTATGGCCAAACTATCTACTTTTGTCTCTTTAGTGAATCTTATTACTTCTTGAGGAGAAGTTAAATCTTTTTTTCTTATTCTCGTTATCTTTTTATGAAGTCCTGACTTTCCTCTTAAATAACCTAATTCGCCTTCAACTAAAACGCCTTTTTTGTGAGCATATTCTACTATCTCTTTAGCATATTTAATATTTTCTTCAAGAGCCAGTCCCGACCCATCAAAATGGACTGCCGGATATCCATAATCAATAGCTTGTTTTATCCATTTTAAATCTTTCCCATGATCAAGGTTTAAAAAAGCGGGAATCTGGTACTTCACCTTAGAAATCTCAACCAAAGCAATAGTTTCTTTTAATCCTAAAAACTTACTTTCCCCTTCTGAAGTTCCCAGAATCACCGGACTTTTCATTTTTTGAGCAGCAGCCAAAATCCCTCTCAATTGTTCCAGGGTGGAAAAATTAAATTGGCCAATCGCATAATGCTTTTTTTGAGCATCTTTGAGAATTTGTTTTAGAGTTAAATGAGCCATAAATTGTTTAAAACCTCAATTTAGACACAGGTTTTTTCTATTTTCACCTTTTTAAATTTTTCGTCTTTCTTTAACAACCCTTGTTTTGCTCCCCATTTTTTCAAACAAGAAGTAGCATTAGCCGTAGCTAATTGAATAGCATATTCTATGTTTCCCTTTTTTCTAATAAAACCGCTGACAAATCCTGAAGCAAAAGAATCTCCAGCTCCGGTCCGGTCAACTACTTTTGATTTTGGAACCCCGCTCCTATAAAGATATTTTCCGTTTGAAACTACTGCTCCCAGAGGGCCTTTGGTCATTATAACAATACCAGGGCAAAGTTCATCAATTTCTTTGAAAATCTTCTTTTCTTTTTGATAAGGAATTTTAGTTAAGAGAGAGGCCTCTTCCTGGTTTAGAATTAAAATATCAACCTTTTTAAGAATTCTTTTCAGGGCTTTTAGAGGCAAAGAAAGCTGGGAATTACCAGGGTTAATTGCGATTTTTATTTTGTTTTTATAGGCAAAATTAACTATCTTTTCTGTAATATTACAAAGTTCTCCAGAAAGAGGAGCTAAATAAAACCATTTTGCTCTTAATTTGTTCCAGGGAACATCTTTCTTTCCTAAGAGTTCTGAAGCTCCCCGATAAACCAGAATAGTTCTATCTATTCTCGGACCGGTCAAGATAACGGAATGATTAGTTGGTTTGAGTTTTGTCTTAAAAATAAATTGAGGGTTTATACCAAGATCTTTAAGTTCTTCAATTATTTCTTGCCCTCCGATATCATCCCCTACTCTTCCGCAATAAGCTACCCTAAGGCCTTGTTTTAGGAAACCAGCGATTGTATTGGTTCCTCCGCCTCCAGAAGAAAAATATATATCTTCTACGTCAACCTTAGAACCCGAATTAAAACAAATACCCTTGCCGGTAATAAATTTTTTATCCCTTGCTATCTGAAAATTTTTAGGTCTCAACCCTTTCACCCAAAATTTTGGGTGAAGGGTCAAAAAAATATCCCAGGTAGCTGAACCAAAAGTGATAATATCAAACATAATCAATGAACAGCGAACAATGAACAGCGAACAGTATCTTGATAAACAATATTTTTTATTTCTGTTTTCTGTTCTTTGTCTTCTGTTTTTTATTTTTGGATAAATTCAAAATTGTTTTAATAACGGTATCAGGACTCAGAGACATACTTTCAATTCCTTCTTTTACTAAAAATTCGGCAAAGTCCGGTAAATCCGAGGGTGCCTGGCCGCAAATTCCGCAGTATTTATTCTTCGTCTTACATAATTGTATCACCTTAGCTACCATCTTCTTTATAGTAGGATTTCTTTCATCTCCAATATAGGCGATTTGGGCATTGTCTCTATCAAGACCTAAAGACAATTGAGTTAAGTCGTTAGAACCAATACTCATTCCGTCAAAAATCTTTAAAAATTCATCAGCTAAAATAACATTAGAGGGAATTTCGCACATTACATAAACCTTCAATCCGTCTTTACCCTTAGCTAAGCCATTTTTTTCCATTAATTCTATAACCTTTTTGCCTTCCTCTATGGTTCGGCAGAAAGGCACCATTAGATTAATATTTTTTAGACCAAATAGATTTCTTGCCCTTTTTATCGCTTCTAATTCCATTTTAAATGCTGGCTGAAAAGTTTCATCGATGTAGCGAGAAGCCCCTCTAAATCCAAGCATAGGATTGGCTTCCTCTCTTTCAAAAAGTTTTCCCCCAATTAAATTTTTGTATTCATTTGTTTTAAAATCGGAAAATCTAACAATTACCTCTTTGGGATAAAACGCAGCAGCTATCTGGGCAATTCCTTCAGCTAATTCTTTTATAAAAAATTCTTTTTTATCTTTATGCTCAATGGTTATCTCTGCGATTGCCTTTTTTAACTTCTGGTTTTTTAGATTTTTAAAATGGTAAAGGGCTAAGGGGTGAACCCGAATTTTTTCGGCAATTATAAATTCTTCTCTGGCTAAACCCACACCGGCATTTGGTAAAAAAGAGCTCTTGAAAGCGATATCTGGAGCGCCGATATTCATCATTATTTTCGGAATATAATTTTCTACCTTGCCGGAAACAAGGTTCCGCGAGCGCAGCGAGCGGGTTCTTATTTTTGTCTTTAATTTGGGAATTTTTTTTAAATCGTATTTTTTTATTCTAAAAAGAATTCTTCCGGCATAAATTCTCCCGTTTAAACCCTGAGTGCAATCTACGGTTACTATTTGGCCTGTCTTCAAAATCTTGGTAGCTTTTTCAGTGCCAACAACACAGGGAATGCCCAATTCTCGAGCAACAATCGCTGAATGACAGGTTTTGCCCCCCTCATCAGTAATAATAGCTGAAGCCATAGTCATAATTGTCGTCCAATCCGGGTCGGTCATTTTAGTTACTAATACTTCTCCTTTTTTGAATTGGCTAATTTTTGAAACATCAGAAATTACTCTTACTGTTCCGAGCCCAATTTTGTCTCCAATGGCAATACCCTTTAAAATCGGTCTTTTCTTAGTTCCTATCTCATATTCTTTGTAAACTGTTTTGTTTTTCGAGGTATGAATGGTCTCTGGTCTTGATTGAACAATAAAAAGTTCTCCTGTTTTTCCGTCTTTTGCCCATTCAATATCCTGGGGCATCCATTTTTTTGCCTTTTTCGAATAATGCTCCTCAAGTAAAACAGCCCATTTAGCAAGAGTTAAAATTTCCTGGTCAGTTAAAGAAAATTTTAACTGTTCTTGAGGATCTACTCTTATTTCTTTTAACCCGCCTTTTCTGGCATAAACATATTTTCTTGATTTTCTACCTAAATTTTTAACAATGATTGATTTAAAACCCTTTGCAAGGGTCGGTTTAAAAACATAAAACTCATCTGGGGTAATGTTTCCCTTTACAATCATTTCCCCTATCCCCCATATTGAATTAATTAAAACAACATTAGGGAAACCCGTTTCAGTATCCAGGGTAAAAATTATTCCCGAAGAAGCTAAATCTGACCTCACCATTTTTATAATTCCAACCGAAAGAGCAAATTTTAATTGGGAGATTTTCTTTTCCTGGCGATAAGAAATAACCCGGTCATTAAATGTTGAAGCCAGGCATTTTTTAATTGCTTTCAACAAATTTTCCTCTCCAGAAATATTTAAAAAGGTCTCAAATTGTCCTGCAAAAGAAGCTTCCGGCATATCCTCGCAAACACCTGAGGAACGAACCGCAACATCAAGATTTTCACCATATTTTTTTGCTAATTTACGATAGCTCTCTGAAATTTCTTTTTGTATGTCCTCAGGGAATTTTGCTTCCAAAAAGAGATTTCGGGACTTCTTTCCAATTTCTTGAAGGCTTTTGATGCTCTTGGGATTAAATTTTTTAAAAATTGTTTTTAATTTTTTATCAATCTTATTTACTCTCACAATCTTCCAATAGGCCTTGGTAGTGAGAACAAAACCATCGGGAACATTTATTCCTTTTTTGGAAAGCTCTCTAAACATCTCTCCTAAAGAAGCATTTTTTCCTCCTGCCAAAGGAACATCTTTAAAATCGATATCTTTGAGCCATAAAATATTTTTTTGTGATTTTTTAGTCATAAACGAGTGTTCAAGGTCGGGTCTTGAACATTTTTATTTTTTTAGCTATTGCTAATTCTTCATCTGTTTTTATAGCTAAAATTTTAGTATTCCCGCTTTGCCGCGAGGCAGGTTTTAAAATATTTAAGTTTTTACAAATCCTGTTTCTAACCTTAAGAGAACCTGAGCCAATCGCCCCGGTAAATACTAATAAATCGCATCCTCCTAAGATAGCAAAATAAGCTCCAATATATTTCTGAATTCTATAAATAAATATTTCCAAGCCAAGTTTTGCTTTCTTGTTTCCCTTCTTGGCTTTTTTCAAAACTTCCAACATATTATTTTCTCCGGTAATTCCTTTTATTCCTGATTCAAAGTTTAAGATTTTATTAGTTCTTTTTAAAGAAAAAATTTCAGCTAACCTTAAGACAATGCCGGTATCAATATCGCCGGGACGAGTCATCATTACCAATCCCTCCATCGGAGTAAACCCCATTGAGGTGTCAATTACTTTTCCCTTCTTTATGGCAGTAATACTGGCTCCCCCGCCTAAATGACAACTGATAATTTTTAATTTGTTAAATTTTTTCTTAACTTTCTCGGCTGCTGTTCGGGCTGCATATTCATGAGAAATACCGTGAAAACCAAAACGTCGGAAGCCATATTTTTTTCTCAACCTTTCCTGTAAAGGATAAATATAGGCCCTTTTTGGCATATCAGCATAGAACTCAGTATCAAACACAGCAATCTGGGAAACTCGGGGAAAAATTTTCTGGGCAACCTTTATTCCCAAGATATTAAAAGGATTGTGTAAAGGAGCTAATTTATTAAATTTTTCCAACTCTTTTAAGATTTTCTTATTTACTTTTACGGGTTTTCTGAATTTCTCTCCTCCGTGAACAACCCGGTGGCCAATTATCTGAATGCTATCTTGATACTTTCTTAATCTGCCTAATTCTTCTGCTAAAATTCTACTGTAATTCTTTGAATCAAAAATTTCTTGTTTTTCTCCTCTGATTAATTTTAAATTCTTCTTATCAAATAATTTCCATTTTATTGACTGACTGCCGCAATTTAAAATAAGTATCATGTATTAACTCGTTAGTATTAAAAGTATCTTTTAAATTAAGTATCCTATTCCTCTTTTCATTATTCCGGCGGCGTTTCCTTCGTCAGTATCAAGGTGCATACAAAGCCGGAAATTTTTATCTACCCGAATCTTGACATTATGAAAAATCAGAGCCCTTTTACCTCTAATTTTCACTGAAACTGATGTCCTGTCTTTCAGTTTCATTTCTTTAGCTTCTTTAGGACTGCAATGGATATGCCGCAAGGGAGTAATCACTCCTTTTTTAATTCTTATTTCCTTTTTAGGACTTATTAAAATAACTCCTGGTGTTCCTCTAAGATTTCCCGAGATTCTTATCAAAGGATTTATTTCTAAATGAATAGCATCAGTTAAAGACAATTCCACCTGTGTTTCTTTTCTTAGAGGACCTACAATTCTTATTTTGGAAATTTTTTTTGAACCGTTTTGGACATCTACTGTTTCTCTTGCAGCAAATTGATCTGGTTGAGTAAGATTTCTCAGTTTCTTTAATTTATATCCTTTGCCAAAAAGCGCCTCTAGGTCTTTCTGACTCAAATGAATATGCCGGGCTGAAATCTCAATTGGAATCTTTTTCTGCATAATGTTATTATATCCTTTTTTAAAAAATAAAAAAAGGGTGAAAAGCTCACCCTTAATCAGAAATATCAGGTATTAATTAAATCTTCCTTCCCACATACTCGGCGAATTCTGCTAAGCGGCAGGCGTAAGCATATTCATTGTCATACCAGCTCACTACTTTAATTAAATTATCTTTGACCATTGTCTGGGATAAATCAACAATTGAAGAATAACTATCACCAACATAATCTGTGGAAACCAGAGGTTCTTTTTCTATCCTCATAATGCCTTTAAAATTTTCCTGGCCGCAAGCTTTTTTAAAAGTTTGGTTTACTTCCTCCGCTGTGCTGGATTTTTGAACCTGAACAACAAGGTCTAAAAGAGAAACAACAGGAGTGGGAACCCTAATAGCAATTCCGTCTATTTTTCCTTTAACTTCTGGAATAACCCGACCTATGGCTTTGGCGGCTCCAGTGGTGGTAGGAATAATATTTAAAGCCGATGCTCTGGCTCTTCTTAGGTCTTTATGGGGTAAATCCAAAATTCTCTGGTCAGTGGTATAGCTATGAATAGTGGTCATAAATCCTTTCTCAATTACAAAATTATCATTTAAAACTTTAACTATCGGAGCCAAGCAATTCGTGGTGCAAGAGCCCATATCAATAATCTCATCTTTCTGGGAATCAAACTTTTCTTCATTTACACCTAAAACAAAACTCGGAATTTCTGGACTTTTACCGGGGGCTGAAATTATTACTTTTTTGGCTCCGGCTGTAATATGTCTTTTCGCATCTTCAAATTTTCTAAAAACTCCGGTACACTCCAAAACAACGTCCACCCCTAATTTTTTCCAGGGTAACTTCTCCGGCTCTTTTTCGGCAAAAACTCTAAATTTTTTTCCTTTAACCGTAAGACTCTGCTGGTCAAATTTCACTTCTTGGTCATACTTTCCGTAGACAGAATCGTATTTTAAAAGATGAGCCAGGGTTTTATTATCTGTTAGGTCATTAATTGCCTTCACTTCCAAATCAGGGTGGTTTTTTAATATTCGCCTAAATGTTGGTCGGCCTATCCGGCCAAAACCATTAATAGCTATTTTGATTGACATAAAAATTAAAAATTATTTTAATTCTTCAAATTCAAGATTATGTATCTATGCCTTAGCGAATCAAGGTTCTGACGAAGCCGCGTCTGACGCGGCGAAGTCAGGTTCTTATATTTAACAATTCACAAATTTTCTCTTTGTCAAAGCCAACAACAATCTCTCCATCTATATCCACTACTGGCACTCCCATCTGACCCGATTTCTGAACCATTTCATCTAATGCCTTTTTGTCTTGAGAAGGATCAATATCTTCAAATTCAATATTATGCTCTTTTAAGAATTGTTTTAGAGTAGAGCAATAGGGACACATTTGAGTTGAATATACTTTTACTCTCGGCATAACAATTTTGTTAATTTTACTCACAAACCATTCCTTCAGATTCTGAAGTCCCGCCTAAAGTTTCATTACACTCTTCAGGGGGATTTTTAAAAGCAGAACAAATTCCATTTTTATATCCCTCTGAAGACCTCTCTCCATCATAAACCATACCATTTATAACTAAAGTCGGAGAACCAGAAATGGTTATTTTGTCTTGATTCTGGTGGTTTGCTGGATTCTGGACCAAATACTCATTTTGGCTAAACGCAATCTCTTTATCTAATAAATCTGTCCTTTCTGTCTTCTGGCAATCTTTTATTTTCTGAACATCAACTCCAATATCGGTTGCTATTTTTTCCCACTTGCTATCTACATCTTGGGGATTACAATTCTTATTTATCTCTTTCACAAACTCCCAAAATTTATCCTCTTGATATTTGTTAACGCAAAGCTCTCTAATATCCTGATGAAGCTCTTGTTCTCCATGCAAAGAACCATATTCTCCATCAGCTGGTTCAGAAACAATATAATGAATTTGAATATTAGTTTTATCTCCTAAAAGATCAACCACTGGTACCATCAACTCTTCAGCTTGATTTCCATAGGGACAAAAAGACATTACAAAAAGTTTAACGTCTGGAATATCAGTTTTGGGAATATCCTTAGCCGCAAGCGGTTCTAAGTCTATTGCCGACTCTTTAGGGAATAAAAATTTTCCATCGAGAGTTACATAAGTTTCAATTTCTTGTCCCTCAATAGTAAATTTTATTTTATACAATCCGTTTTCTTTAAGAATCTCATTCAAAGAAGCAAAGGATTCTCCTTTTAGAATGTCCTGATTAATGAAATCAATAACCTTCTCTCCCGCCTCTTGGGGAGATAGTATTTTACCCTCGATTGATGTTCCGTTTTTTGGTTCCGGGCATTTGGGATAATTTAAATAAACAACTGCTCCGGCAATTAAAACACCGGCAATAATAACTGCTATTGGTATTATATTTTTTTTCATCAATTTAATATTATCACAAACTTATTTCTTGGCAACTCCTTACCTCGTTAGAGATGCCTCCTTTTAATGTTTTTTCTCTGTCCCCAGAATCTCTAATGGGGTTTAAAGTATTTTTTGTTTTCTAATTTGAGTGACTTATCAAATTCGTATTTTACCAAACCACCGTAAGGCACTTCAACATCAATAATATCTTTATCAGATATTTTTTCAATATATTTTATCAATGCCCTTAAAGAGTTGTGACTGGCAACCACTAGAACATTTTTTCCTTGCCTCAAATCGCCTCCTACATATTTACGATAAAAAGGGACAGCTCTTTTAAATGTATCTTTGAAGCTTTCTCCACCAGGAGGACAATTCTCAAAACCTCTACGCCAAAGATGAACCTTTTTTGCTCCATATTTTCTTATAATCTTATCTTTATTATGCCCCTGTAATTTTCCATAATACCTTTCGTTTAAGTTTTCTGAAATATAAACCGGGAAATAGTTCTTATTGATTTCTTTAAAATTTCCCCATTCTTTCATTTTGCCTTTATCAAGATGGATAAAAATAGGATATTTTTTATCAACGTATTCTAAAATTTTTACAACGCTATTTTGATTTCTAACCAATGGAGAAGAATAAATAACATCAATTTTAAATTTAAATATTTTTTCAGCAACTGATTTAACTTTCTTAACTCCGTCTTTGGCTAAAGGAACATCTACCCAACCAGTAAATCTATTTTCTAAATTCCATTGAGATTTAAAATGTCTTAGTAAAATTAGTTTAGTCATAGTTAGATATATTCAAAATTTATTTAAACAACTCTTCCTCTATCCTTAACAATCTATTATACTTAGCCACTCTTTCTCCTCTAGCCGGAGCGCCGGCTTTAATAAAATCAGCTCCAATGCCAACTGCTAAATCTGAAATAAAATCATCACAAGTATCTCCAGACCGATGAGAAACTATAATTTTCCATCTAAAGGATTTAGCTAATTTTACTGCTTCAAGGGTTTCAGTAATAGTTCCAATTTGATTTGGTTTTAAAATAAGTCCTGAACAGGCCTTTTTATCTTGGGCTTTTTTTATCCTCTCAATATTAGTAGTTAAAAGGTCGTCCCCGACAATAGTTATCCTCTCCCCCAACTCTTTGGTAATTCCCTGAAACCCCTGCCAATCTTCTTCTGAAAATGGGTCTTCTAAAAAAATAATCGGATAGTTTTTTAGAAAACTTTGATAAAAAACTAAAAGCCCTTCTTTGGTAAAAACTGTTCCTTCTAATTGATATTTTTTGTCCTTGTAAAATTGAGAAGCTGCGCAGTCCAAACCAATTTTTATATTTCGGTCAGAAATATCTTGGAGCGAAGCGGAAAGCATATTTTGATGATTTTGAATAGCTTTAGCAATTAAATTTAGGGCTTCTTCAGTTCTTGAAATCAAAGGAGCAAATCCCCCCTCATCTCCTATATTAGTTGCTTGTTCACCAAGTTCTTTTCGAAGAACTGCCTTTAAAGTATGATAAATTTCACTTCCTATTTGTAGGTTTCCTGAAAAAGATTTTTCCCGGGGAAGAACCATAAATTCTTGAATATCTAAATCATTTCCGGCATGGGCTCCCCCATTCATTACATTAAAACAAGGCCTTGGCAATCTAATGGTACGAGAACCGTTCTCGGACAATTGATTAATGTGTTTCCAAAGAGAAAGATTCTTAGCCGCAGCGCCGGCTCGACAGGTTGCTATTGAGACCGCCAAAATTGCATTAGCGCCCAAATTTGACTTATCCCCTGTTCCGTCTAACTCAATCATCAATTCATCTATCTCTTTTTGTTGGGTCGAGTTTTTATCTTTCAGTTTTGGAGCAATAATTTCATTAATATTCTTATTTGCTCTTAAAACCCCTTTTCCGTAATATCTCTTTCCGTTGTCTCTCAACTCTTTTGCCTCATATTTTCCTTTTGATGCGCCTGAGGGCACTGAAGCCCTAAAAATCCCTAAATCGGTCTTCAATTCAACCTCAATTGTCGGCTCTCCCCGCGAATCTAAAATCTCTCTGGCTTCTATTGATTTAATTTTAGAATTTTTCATATTTAAGATGGGATGGTGGAATAAAGAGAAATGGGTGGGTCGTAGTCTAAATTATTGAGTTCTTTTTAAATATCCATAAGCGGCTAAAGCGGCTTTGGCTCCTTCGCCGCAAGCAGTGATAATTTGCTTATATTGGCCAACATTTACATCGCCCACCGCGAAAAGACCTGTTGTCTTAGTTTGATAGGTCTCAAATTCAACTTTTATTTCGTCTTTCTCGTTGAATTCAACTAAATCTTTGACAAATGAGGTTGCCGGCTGTGTTCCAATTTCTACAAAAATGCCCTCAACAGGCAAGATTTTTTCTTCCTCAGTTCCCCTATCTTCATAAACTACTGATTCTACAAATTCTCCTCCTCTAATCTCTTTTAAGGCAGCATTTGTTATTATTTCTGCTTTTTTAGTCTTTTTTACAATTTCCTGGTTTGTTTTATCCGCTTTAACCTCTGACCCGTATTCTAAAATATAAATTTTTTTAACATAATTTGACAAAAATATTGCTGATTCGAAACCAGCATCCCCTCCCCCAATCACAGCCACGATTTTATCGGCAAATAAAACGCCATCACAAATGGCGCAGTAACTTAAACCTTTTCCTATAAATTCTTTTTCACCGAGTACTTCCAAGAGGCGAGGGTCAGCCCCTGAGGCGACAATTATTGTTTTTGCCTGAAATTCTTTTTTACTTTTAGTGACAACTAAAAAATTATTATTTATTTTTTCAATTTTTTCTACTTCATCAATTTTAATCTCAACTTTCTGCTTTCTTAAATGGTCTTCAAATTTCTTAACTAAATCCTGACCTGAAATCTTTTTAAATCCAGGATAATTTTCAATAGCAACAGCTTTTTTTGCTACCTGACCTCCGAAACCTTTGGCAATTAAAAGAGTATTTAATTTTTGCCGGCTGGCATAAATGCCGGCTGTAACACCAGCCGGTCCGCCACCAATAATTATAAGGTCAAACATATAACAGAATTTAAAACACTATGCATTGTCTTTATTTTAACACTTCGGGAATTGCCTCAATTAAATCAGTTGCCATTATTGACTCCCCTAATTTTTTAGCTGCTAATTTTCCGGCCGACCCATTAATAAAAGCAGCGGCTTGACCTGCTTCAAATGGACTAATTCCTCTTGACATTAAAGCTCCGGCAATCCCAGCTAAAGTATCTCCTGTTCCACCAACAGTTAATAAAGGCGAACCCGTTTTTGATAGAGCAACTTCTTGGCCATTAGAAATTATATCTGTCTTGCCTTTAAGTAGGATTGTAGTTTGAAGGCGTTCAGCTTCCTCTTGAACTGTTTTTATCTTTTTCTCGTCGGAAAATTGGGATACATCTTTCCCGGTTAAAATAAAAAACTCATAAGCATGAGGGGTGATTAAAAAAGGTTTTTGGGATATAATTTCGGGGTTCTTATTTAGAGCATGAATTCCATCAGCATCAATTACAATAGGCACAGCAACTTGGGATAAATATTCTAAAATTACATCCTGAGTTTCCTCTGATCTTCCCGTTCCTCCACCAATCACTACGGCTGTATTTTCCCGGGCAACAGCCTTAGCTGATTCTGTCATTGAAATTAAAGTGCCTAAGTGTTCTTTGTTCAACCGAACCCCTTCAATAGGGTAAGCCGCTAAATCAGGAGCAAAAGAAGCGATTATATCAGCTGCTCTTTTAGGGGCGATGATTCTAACCATATCTACTCCTGTTTTAAAAGCAGCCAAAGCAGATAAAGCGGGTGAACCGCTGTAAAACTCAGAACCGCCGATAACTAATAATAGCCCATAATCATATTTTTTAGCATCTTCGGGCCTTTTTTTGTAAATGTCTTTTAAGATAGATCTATTAACTTCTAACATATTTTAAATAATGTTCAAGATCTGGTGTTCAAGGTCCGACCTTGAACATAGGTCTTAAACATAATTAAGTAATCTCTTTTAAATACTTTCTTAATTCCGGACCTATTTGGGGATGTTGCAAACTAAGATAAAGATGGGACTTTAACCAGTTAAATTTGTTCCCGCATTCAAGCCACTTCCCTTCAAATTCATATCCATAAATTACTTTACCATCTGTTAACATCTTATCTAAAACTTCAGCAAGAATTATCTCTCCTTTTTTATTAAACTTAGCTTTTTTTAAATAATCAAAAACCTCAGGGGTTAAAATATATTTTCCAACAATAGCCAAATCAGAAGGTGCTTGTTCTAAAGAGGGTTTTTCCACAATTTTTTTAACCTTATAAAGACGGTTAGCGATTTTCTCAACCTTAACTATCCCGTAAGAAGAAAGTTTTTCCCTGGGAAGTCGATAAAGAGCAATAACCGGTTTTTGACAGGTTCTAAAAATTTTCTTCAGTTGCAAAAGACAAGGAATTCTTGAATCTACAATATCATCTGCGAACAAACAAGCCGCTGGTTCTTCCTTTACAAGCTTTGCTGCTTGTAAAATAGCATGGCCGTCTCCTAAAGATTTTTTTTGAAAAACATAAGAAAAAGAAATACTTCTGAAAATATCTTCTGATTTTTTAAGTTCTGTTAAAAGAGTATCTCGTTTTTTTTCTTTTAAAGTCTTTTCTAATTTAAGAGAAGGTTTTAAGTAATCAAAAACTATTTTTTTATTTTCTGGTTTGAAAACAAAAACTATTTCACGAATACCTGAATTTTTTGCTTCGGCGATAATATATTGAATCACCGGCAGGTCGACTAAAGGCCAAACCTCTTTTGGCACAACTTTCGACAGAGGTAAAAACCTTGTAGCCAATCCGGCAATAGGAATAATTACTTTTTTAACCTCCATAAATCAGCGGTCAATGAACAGCGAAGAGTATTTAATTTGTTTTGTTCATTATTCATCATTCATTTGTTTTTTTTCCTGAAAATTGCTGGTGTTTCCCAAATTTTTTCCCTCTCTAATATCTTTTTTTCTTCCCTCTCAACCGCTTCTTTTACTTGAAGACCGCTTCGTCTAACCTTTTCGTTCCCTAATTCTTGAGAATAGCGATTATAATCTAATGGTTGCTTCTTGGGTTTTCTCTTTACCCCGTTAGAGATATGTTTGTTCTGTATCCCCTCTTTACTTTTAGAATCTCTAACGGGATTTATTTTTGTAACTTCTAAAGGATTTTCTTTATTTTTCTTCTCTGGTTTCTTAATCTTTAATCTATTCCTCTTTTTCTTTCTATCTTTGCGTTTAACAGAGTGAAAAATAGTAGAAGGTTTACCCTTCGCTTTCTTTAAGAAAATGGAGAGTGGTTTTACTTTTATTTTTGTCTTTGTTTTAATTTTTGCTCTTTTTGGAACAGGATATTTTTTATTTTTTTTCTCTATTTTTTCTGGAGAAGGTTTTAGTAAAACCCCTTTTAGGCCGCAGCCAACAGCCAGCAAGGTTATTTTAATTTTATGTTGAAGTTTTGGGTTCTGATTAATGCCAAAAATAATTTTAGCTTTCTTGTGGATTGATTCAGAAATTATCTTTGATATTTGAGAAACTTCTGAAAGTTGAAGTGTCTTGTCGCTTGATATATTATATAAAATCCCCTTGGCTCCTTTAATAGTATAAGGATACAACGAACTAGAAATCACTTTTTTAACTGCCTCTTCCTCGCCTGCATCGCTATGCGAAGCATTGTGGGCAGGTTTGTTAGGTGCTTCAACTGTTACGGTATTTAAATAAGCCAACCTGGCTTTGCCGGCGAGGATTGTTCTCAGGTCAGCAAAATCAATATTAACCAAACCGGGCAAATAAATCATTTCAATTAATCCCTCCAAATTTTCGGCTAATTTCTGATTAATAGCAGAAAGAGCATTTTTTAAGGGGATATCTTTATTAATAATCTGGAAAATTCTTTCATTAGGAATAACCGAATAAGCGTTAAGGTGTGATTTTATTCTCCTGAGGGACTCTTTGGCAATTTCCATCTTTTTTTCTCCCTCAAATTCAAACGGTAAAGTAAAAATTCCATAAGTAAGACAATCTAATTTATTAGCAATTTTAGCAAAAATAGGAACAGCGCCCGAGCCGGTTCCCCCGCCTAAGGAAGCGACTATAATACAAACGTCCTGGTTCTCAAAAAGCTTTTTTATCTTTTCCTTCTCGTTTTGGGCGGCCTGCTCCCCTATCTCCACATTCATACCAGTACCTAAGCCCTGAGTTAAATCCTGGCCAAATTGAAATCGTTTCACTTTCTTTGCTACTTTTTTAAGAGCCTGACTATCAGTATTAGCCACTACAAAATCTGCTTTCTTCATCCTGAAGGCAATTTCTGAAACAATTGAACCACCACCTCCACCAACGCCGATAAGCCTGATTTTGGTCTTGTGAATGTCTGATTCCGAACTGCGCTTCTTTTTGGGAATTCTAACCTCTTTCCTTTTTAAAAAAGAGAAAGGTTTCCTTGAGACCGTCTTTTTAGTTTTTAACCTCGCACCAATCCTCGTTCCGCTCGGATGACGCAGGGCATGCTTTTTACTTTTCATTGTTTTATTTTACCTCCAAAGAAAAAATTTAACAAGTGTTTTAAATGTTACAGAGGTCTGTCCTCTGTAACTTGAATCAGGAGGCGTAATCGCAAATATCTCTAAAATCACAAAACTTGCACTGCCAGCCAGGACTTGGAGCAAAATCGCTTTTTCTAATTTTTTCAATCTCTGACAATATTTTTTCTTTCTGCTTCTCTTTTTCCTTTTCTTTGCCTAAAAAAGAAGTTATCTTTCCTTTTTCCAGATAATAATAACCGAGTTCTGATGGTCTAAGTCCAAAAACTTCTTCGGCGGCAATTTGATAAATCAAAAGCTGTTGCTTATCTTCTAAAGATAATTTTTCTTTAAATCTCCCTGTTTTGTAGTCAATAACTCTAACTCCATTTTCTAATTTATCAATTCTATCTATCCTGCCAAACAAAATGTGTTCTCCAACTTTTAGCTTAAAGGGCAGTTCCAAAGCAATTTGGTTATTAACTCTTAAAATTTCAGGCGGCATTTTTAAGAACCGACTGTAAAAATCTTTCAGTATTTTCTTACCTAATTTATAATATTCTTGTTTTTGGGTTTGAGATTCATACCATTCATCAATCCATTTCTGCTCGTATATTTTGATTAAATCCTCAAAACCGTAATTCCTTTTTTTTGCTGTAGTAAGATGCCCCGGGACTGAAACACTCTTTTTTACAGAACCAAACAAATTGCTCTGGGCTTTCTGTTGGTTAACCAACTTCACAAATTCATATAAAACGTTGTGTATTGTCTTGCCAAAAGAGAAAACTGCCTTACCCCTAACCGGCACTTTCAGAATATAGGCAAATTTATATTGCAAGGGACATTTCTCAAAAGCTGCTAATTGAGAAAACGAAAAATGAGAAGGCACAAAACCCTTAATACCCTTAACACCAACCGATTTAACACCTTTAACACCCGACATTGTTAAAGATTTAACATCGGGTGTTAATGAACCAGTTAGTGTTGAAACATCGGGTTTTAGACCTCTGATTCTGCTCTTTAATTTATCAGCCTCTTTACTGAGACCCATTTCAATTAAAAATCTTGATGGCTTCTTTTTTCTCAAGCCGCTATAATTATCGGCTGAAGTAAAAAACAACTTTTCCTTTGCCCGAGTCATTGCCACATAACAAAGCCGCCTCTCTTCCTGTAAATGGACATCGCCTTCAGGAATAATTTCTTTAACTAATTCCTGGGGAATTTCAATCAATTCTCTACGTTCAGTGGTTGGAAATTTTCTGTCTGTTAAATTAACTAAAAATACATATTTGAATTCCAGACCCTTGGCTGAATGAATAGTCATTATTCTCACCATATCCGGCCCCTGTTCAGGGTCAAATTCAAGTTTGCCTTGCTCGCCTGATTCTATTTCTAAATTTATTTTTTCTATAAAATTTCTAAGGGTTGGTTCTATTGCTGATTCCTCAAATTCTTTGAGCTTTTTATAAAACTGGTTAATTAAATCCAGGTCCTGTTTATTCTCTTTATCTATTAAATAATTTAGATAACCGGAATCTTTTAAAAAGGCAACCAAAATCTCAGAAACATTTTTCTGGCGCGACAGTTCGGTATGTTTTTTAAGTAAACTTAAAAGAAAATTAATTTTATTATGGGTTTTTGGGGAAAGACCGTGAATTAAAGGAAGTTCTTGGAGAATTTCATAAACTGGTTTTGCTTTCCGCCAACTGTATTGAGTAATTTTCATTATCTCCTCCGAAGAAATTTCTAAAAATGGCAAATTCAAAATTCTATAAATTGCCGAACCCTCCTGATAATTATCTAAAAGTTTGAGATAAGAAATAATATCTAAAATAACCGGCTTAGTATAAAGTCCCCGAGAAGCTAAAAACTGATAAGGAAAACCTGCTCTCTCTAATGCCCTGACAAATGAGTTAGCCGATTCATTAACTCTAACCAAAATAGCAAAATCACTAAAATTTGCTTCTTTGTCTTTTTTCAAAATTTCCACAATTTTATTAATTACTCCCTGAGTTTCCTCATCTGAATCTTTAAAATGCAAGTATTCAATAAGACCCTTACCTTTTTTGTAAGCAATTAATTTTTTATTAACTCCACTAACATATTCAAGCCGATTGGGATTATTAGCTTTAATAAATTTATAAGCCAAATCTAAGATATTTTGAGTAGAACGATAATTTCTAATCAAGGATATTTCTTTTGCCTTGGAAAAATCTTTTCTGAATTGGATAATATTATTAAAAGAAGCTCCGCGCCATCTATAAATTGCTTGGTCGTCGTCAGCTGAAACCGTTAAATTATTACGCGGGAATGCCAATATTTTTGCTAATTCATACTGAGCCCAGTTAGTATCCTGAAATTCATCAATTAAGATATATTTAAATTTTTTCCTATACTCTTTTAAGATAAGCGGTCTTTTTTGAAAAAGTTTTAAACAATAATTAATTAAGTCGCCAAAATCTAAAAAACTATTCTCTAAAAGCAAGTTTTGATAAACATGATAAGCGTTGGCAACCTCTTTAATTCTCTCTGTTTCCTGGTTTTCCGGTAAATCAGTAAGGTTGGTTTTTAAACTTTCGCTATATTTTAAATAATCCTCTGGATAAATCCCCTGGTCTTTACAGCGGGAAAAATGAGAAATTAAAACCTGGACAAATTTAGTTGGTCTGCCCAAGGGCTTGTAATAATCAAGGTTAAATTTATCTAAATTTTGTCTAACCAAAAGCCAGGCAGCAGTTTGGTCTAATAATTTAAAATCAGGAGGCAAGCCAATATCCAAAGCATGCTCTTTTAAAATTCTTTCGCAAAAAGAATGAAAGGTAGAAATCCATAAATCTATGTAGCCGTAGGGTAAAAGTCGATCCACCCGTTCTTCCATTTCTCCGGCTGCTTTGTCGGTAAAAGTCACTGCTAAAATTTCTTCTGGTTTGGCTCTGCCCTTTTCAATTAAATAAACAATGCGCTGGGTAATCACCGTTGTCTTGCCAGTGCCTGCTCCGGCCACAATCAGAAGCGGTCCCTCGCCGTAAATAACTGCCTGTTTTTGTTTTTTATTCAATTTATCTTGAATATTCATTAGATTATCTTATCAAATTTCTTAAACAGATTAAAGAGCCCATCTTAGAACAAATGAGCTCTTTATTAATGAGATTGCTTACTCTCATTATTTTTCAAGATCTGCATAATTTTTTGTTCAACCGACTTCCTGCTCTCTTCTAAGGTAATTGGCAATGTTGGAATTTCAGGATGTTTTTTTGATGCTCTTCGAGCCACCTCCATCCGGTTACTGAAAAACGACAAACTTTATAACAGCCATCAATATAAATGAAAATAAAATCCACCCCCTCAATTAAATCAAGATAACTTAATTTTCCTGACTTTAAGTAATCATGAATTTCTCCCTTCTCTTTTAAACTCTGAAGTGCTTTAGCAACCTTATCCTCCCTCAATTTACCAATAATAGCTGAAAATTCCGGTTCTGTTGACATCTTCTTTTGAACTTCTTTTCTAATCTCGACGAAAATTCCATCTTTTCTCTTCCAGCCCCCTTGGATTTTTCTTTTCAATTGTTTTCTCACTTTCATCACCCCTCTTTCTTCTTATTAAGGTACTAATTCTATTTTAACAAATTAATTATTTTTTATCAAAAAAAGAGCGCGAATGATATTATCAATCTTCCGCGCTTTTTGAAGGCTTTTTTGGACTGGGTTAGAATCCATAAACTGGTTTCAACTGTTCTTCGGTGGGACAAGAGATATATTCCTCTCCGCGAGGCCCTATCCATCTCCCTCCTACTTGCTTTATTACTACCGGAGTAATGCTTCCGTTGCTGTTATGAATATTAACCACAGTAGTATTGGCGGCTTGCCTAGCAGCTTCAATATCTTGTTGGGTTGTTTGTTTGGCTTGGCCTTTATCCATCTCATTGCCTACAACATAACCGCCGATTCCTCCGAGAGCACCGCCAGCAAGAGCGCCTTCAGCTGCATGGCCTGATCGGTGACCGATAATTGCTCCAGTACCTGCTCCGAGCACGGAACCGAGTAGAGCACCTGTCCGACCCTTAGTTGCGCAGCTAGTGGAAATAACCACCATTAAGACAATCAGTCCCAGAGTTACCATCTTCTTCATTTTTATCTCTCCTTTCCTTTTTTAGTTATCAAAACTGAGAAACGCTTCGCTAAACTTAACATAAGCTGTTCTCAGCACTAACTTTATTTTATCAATTCAGGCAAGTTTGTCAAGTTTTTGTTTAAGGTCGGTCGTAAAACCTCAAAAAAAGAAGGGCTGGATTTTCCAGCCCTTTTATTGTTAATTTTTATTTCTGTTTTAAAAATTGGCCAAGCAGATTCTTTATAATCTCATCAGGTTTTATCTCCTCTGGCTCTTGGCCAGGTATATATCTAGGCGCCTGTCTGTTATTGCCCTGCTGGTTTATCAAGTTAAGAAAATCGCTGACAGTAAAAGAATTTTGTTCAATGGGTCCGACCTGAAAAGATTCTTGAAGAGTTCTTTTAACCGGCATCCCTTGAGCAGTATAACCCTGAAAATTAATGGTAACCAGATAGGGACCATTGATAGTGGTATCCTTGTAACTATTAGCATAAATCCCGTCTCCAGGCCTAACATCTTTATGAAGCCCATCGTCATAAAGAGTAATTTTTCCAGTAAATCCGGAAACCTCCTGGAAAATTGTAAAAATATCCCGGGACTGTAATCTATTTCCTTTAACCTTAGAAATAAACTTTTCCAAAGAAGGAGAAGGTTTTCTGATTTCAGCTGTAGGTTGAGCTCCTCTTAAAGGTGAAAGACGACCATTTATCACTTCAGCTAACTTTACTCCAATTTGAACTTCCTGATTTTGAGAATATCTGGGCTGAAAGCTCAAAACATTGGAAAAAATATCTGACTGGCAAAAGGAGTGAAAATTAACCTGTTCTCCTTTTGAGGGAAGGTCATATCCGGCAATAATGGCCTGCCAATTACCGCACTGAGGGTTATCTATCTCAAAGCAACTGTGGGTTTCTCCCTCAATAAATCTTCCCTGATTACTGATATTGGAGCGATTTATCATCGTTTTGCTGGGAGAAAAGAGAATTGTCTCCATTTTGCTTCCCTGCCAGTTGGTGAAAAATCCCACCCTTTTCATATCTGGCTCAACCGGAATATTATAAGTTAATTTTTGCCCCGGCCGAATAAAATCATTGTAACTGCGGTAAATCGAGCCGTTGTGAGCCATAACATTAATCTTGTGATAACCGCTGCCTATATTAGCCATATCAAGCGCGAGGGACTGGCCACCAGTTTGATTGGCAATCCAGTTAAGCATTTCTCGGTCAGCGTCTCCGCCAAAAGCCACCGTATAAATTGGCCATCCTCTTTTTTGAAACTCAGCAACTTCCGGCTTATAGGTACCGGTATTATGCCTGCCATCAGATATTAGAACTGCTTTCTTATCTTTCCGATTAGAAGAAGAAAGATGACCAAGAGCTATAGTTAATCCTGAGCCAACATTGGTATTTCCTCCGGCTGAAAGAGAAGAAATATCTTTTTTTAGAATCTCTTTTCCTTCATTATTTATGGAAATCGGTTCAGCGATACTTTTGCCATCACTGGAAAAAGCTGCCAATGAAACTGAATCTCTTCCCGGTTGGCTGGTATTAACATAAATATAAGCAGCAATCTTGGCTTTTTTAATTTTCTCTCCCCTCATACTACCCGACCTGTCTATTACCAAAGCTGTAACCAGTCCTTCTTCAGGACTAACCGGTTTAGAGATAGTCCACAAAAACTCTACTGTTACCCAATCATTGTCAGTCATTCCAAGATCATTCCAGGTGCCATCGGCTAAATCAATCCCAGCAGGACTTTTAACATACTGACCTTGAGGAAGTTTATGGGGCAAAAAATCTCCACTAAATCCTTTGTTATAATTATTCAACTTGGCTGCTTGAGCCTCTGGAATTCCTTGACCAAGCCCAGGTTGACCTCCAAAACGAAGATGGTCGTAAATCTCTCTTTTGAGTTCAGGTTCCCAATAATTATCATAGATATTCCAGGGACCCACATCCCATACCGGGGCTATTACAGACTTTCCTTGGTAAGTAATGCGTACCTCAAACTGGCGGCCTCCTTTGCTGCAAAGGACTTTATTTGAAGGTAGGGCTACAAAATGATCGTTGGATTGAATCAGATGCCCATTTGCAGTTTTATCACCAACATGTCCCGCCCGGGTAGCATACACAGCAAAGATTAAATGTTCTGGGACTTCTTCCTCCCCCTCGGGTGGCAAATTCTCATCTGAAAGCTGATAGGTAAATACTTTGGTATTGCTTGTTCCGACAGGAGTTCTTATTGCTACATCTACTAATATTTTACTTTTTCCCGGAGGTATCCTTACCCCACTCGTGGCAAGGTCTTTAATAACATCAAGAACAAACTCGGGAATAGTTATCCCCCCAGTAGCTCCAGCGATAGCAAATTTTATCATCCACTTCGTCATTCTCTCATCTAATTTGCCTGTTCCATAATCCGAAGGGGCTTTTACAACTATCTTTTTGTCTTCCCATATTTTTATATCAAGCCCAACGCAAGATTTACCAAATTTTACCCAAAAGGTAGGATGGGGAAGGATGGAATGGATACCCTTAACTCCGAAATACCGACCCTCTATTGTTACTTCTGTATCTATTTTCCCCGAAGAGGGAAAAATTGATTTTATCTCAGGATCCTTATAGGTAAATAAAAGACTATTGCTAATCTCAAGTGTTCCTACTTTTACTTTAACTGTTCTGTTCTTCCGATAAGGGGGAGGAGGAACCCTAACTACAATTTTATCATCGCTGTAATCTATTACTTCGGCTGTTTGCCATCCAAATCTCACCCAGCGGGACCCTAAATTTCTTCCCTTTATTGTAATAGGTATATTTGGCGCTCCTAAGGATGGCTCTATGCTGTCTATGTGGGGAGGACCCTTATATTGAGAGGCCTTAAGCTCTTTGCTGGTTTTTTTAATTGTATCTTCCCTAAAAAAGGCATCTGCTCGCCTACCAATCAGAAGACCTACTATAAGTACTCCTAACACCATCAATCTTTTCATTTCTTTCTCCTTTCTTTTCAATCAAGATTTTCATTTCTTTCAAATCTGCTAATATGCAGTTTTCAAAGTACTATTTTAATCTTACAATTTTTTTAGCTCTTGTCAAAACTTTTTCTACAAAAATATCCTATCGGATTCTGTAGAAAATTGGAGAAAAAAAAGAAGGGCTGGAAAATTCAGCCCTTTTATTGTCAGTTTAATCTTGTCTTGTGAGTCGAAGAAAACCGTCTTCAAACTTAAATACTACGTTATTGCCATCAATTCTTCCGTCGCTGAAATCAGTTTTTCTGCCGCCTCTATAAATCTGGAAAGTTCCATTTTCAATTTTCCAGGTTTCTTTCAAAATTCCTTTCATTAAAAACGTGCCATCTTCTTTTAACTTTAAGTCAAAAGAATTATTTTGCGGAGAAAGATAAGCACTAAACACTATATTTTCTCCTGAAGATTGCTTAATTATTGTTGCTCCATTTTGGGGAACAATCTTATTGGCAGACCAAGATGGCTCGTCATAGACCGACCAATTCTCTATAGCAATACTGGAGAGTTTTCCTTTTCCTACTTTCTTGCTTTCTTCATAGAAGTTTATCAAATTACCTTCAATTTTCCATCTGCCAGAATATTGAGCTGAAACAACACCGTCTTTTTTAAGGAACATTGCTCCGGGCTCCCAACTTAATCGCTTTCCTTTAGAATTAACTGTTTCCAGAATATACTTGCCCGGAATACTAATTTCTGATATCTTCTCGCTCGGAACACTTCTCTTTTTAGAAACTATCTTTGTTTTTCCTTCCTGTTTCCCGGTTGTCCATGATGGATCATAGTTATTCCCTTGCCCTTTAGTTATCTTACGAATGACCTTTAAACCGGGACGCACAATGTAAATATCGACAGTTCCCGTGTATGTATATCCTGTTTCTTTATACCCAGAGAACACAAGAGATGAACCGTCGGACGACCAGTCCAGTCCACTACAACGCCAAATAACCTTTAAATATGGGTCGGAAATTAGTGACTTTTTAAGGTCGGCGATGTGAATACGTCCCACATTACCAATTGGACCATCATAGCCCCTGTCACACCTGAAAGCGATTCTCGTGCCGTCAGGAGACCAAGAAGGATTTGCCCCGCTTTGCGATTTTTCTCCTAACCGTTTCGATAAGCTCTCCACATGCTTTCCATCTATGTTCATTAAATTAATACTGTAAGGATGTCCACTCCCCCAGTCTCCCCCAGCAAACGCTATTTTAGAGCCGTCTGGCGAAACCACCGGCGCAACGAAATGTCTCCTTAGTAGCCATTTAAAGTCGTCAATCTCTGCAGTGCTAGCATCGGGAGAAATTTGTCTAATCTCGGTTCCATCAATTTTTATAGCAAATATTCGCTTCAACGACTCTTTCTTTGTTTCCCACACAATCTTTCTAATAAAAGTCATAGGTTTCGAGAATATAATTTTCTCGCCATCGGGAAACCAAGAGGGTTCTTTTCCAGCCGTCAAAAATCTTTGATCGTTACCATCTACGTTCATAAGATATATGCCTTCTTTGCCACCTCTATTAGACACAAAAGCAATTTTTTTTCCATCGGGTGACCAAGCTGGACACCAATCGTCAGATGGGTTGTTGGTGAAATTTGTTTGTTTTCTACCACTGGCATCTGTTAGATATATTTCTTTATTGCCGTCTCTGTCAGAAACGAAGGCAATCACACCCGGCTCATAGTGGAATACCTGAAATGTTTTTCCGTCAGAGCTTGCTATATAGCCCTTCTCGAAATCACACTGATCGTGGCCTGTCTCCGGACTACTATAAGTATCTGATATGGGAAGACCAAGCCAACTTGCTTTTGAGTATATTTTCGCTATAGTTCCAGATATTCCAAAAACCTGTCCTACCTGTTCGCCTTTCGTGATGTAGTAAATATAACCGCCTTCAAATTCCTGAACCCAGCCCTTGTTGTCAGAACCGAGAACATCGGAAACAGTAGGTTGAATATCGCTAATAGGAAAACCTAAGGCATCTTCTTGTTCATCCCATTTCTGGCCTATTTTGCCCATAAGAACAAAAGTTCGATTATTTTGCAAAAATATCGCTCCGCCCTTAAAGGCAACAAAGTTACCTTTGGTACCAAAAGCGGATTTGCAGGGTTTTAGTTCACTGGTTGGCGCGCCCAAGAAAAGAGCTTTCTGGCTCTCGGAGCAATGATATGGACCTCCCAATTCTATATATTTCTTCAAAATAGGCCCTTTTAAAACATAAGCCCTTGAAGCATAATGCTGTTTGTCCCAAACAATAATGGCTTTTGGAAATCTCTGAATTAGTAAGTCCTGCTCATCCTTTGGTCTAATCACTCCAACGTACCAACGAGGCAATTCAACAGGATTTTCCATACGCTCACGACCGCCATTGCGTTGATAGGCATCAATAAAGATTTCCTCTTTTGCTCCCTGTCCTACCCGAGGAGGCAAGTTCTTGTCGGAAATTGGCCATAATTTAAGAGTTGTTTGGCCAGAGTTATAATCACGATAGAATATTAGTAATGTTTTTAATTGAGGTACTTTTCTATCTTGCAAAGAACGAAGCTTTATTTGGACTGTCTTTTTGGATAATCCGGGGATTGCTACACTTACTGGTAACCCTAGAGAACTAATCGTCCCATCAGTAAATTGGATAGCGCATTTCACATCAGCTCTTAATTCGTTATATTCCTTATTTTCTACAGTCACTGAAAGGGCCCAGGTATAAAGGTCAGGTATAATCCCATTGGTAGTAAAAAAAAGAAACTTTCCTACAGGAGCGGATTTTCCTGGCCGCAAAAGAGCTTTCCCAAAATCTGATTTAAATCTGAGCTTAACTATCTTAAGCTTTTTGAATGCTATTTTTTTGCCGTCTTCTAACTGAATCCTCTCAATCGGAGCTGCCTTTGGCATAGTTATGCTTACTTTTCTTATCCAAGCGAAATTCTTTGGAAGCAAACGAATAGGAAAATCATCACAAGGAGTAATATTAAGCGAACCATAGTAGTTGTTTTCATGGTCATCGGTTAAAGTTATCGCTACAGGTCCAATTTCTGAACCGGTATGCTTAACTTTCGTAATAGCGAAATACAAATTTGCTTTGCTCGGTTCACGGTCTAGATAGTTAAGAGCAACAGAGAAATCTCCAATTCGAAATTTTCCCCAAGAAAACTTAACTTCAAAAAATGGAGCTTTTTTTTCTGGCATCGGCTTTAAAACTTGAGTTTGCTCTTTTGTTTTCTTTTCTCTACGCCTGTTAAATACTTTCCTTTTTTTCTCTATACTGCTTGATTTTTTCAATCTCTGATATCTTTCAATTTTTCCATCAGGCATAGTCATACTCAATTCGTTTCCAGAAATAGATATCTTGGAAACAATCGGTCCCATTAAAGCTCCTAAGCCGCCGAGTTCCATTTTTATCCGGTTCTTGCCTACAAACTTATAGTTCCCCGACATAGACATTCCTTTATCAATTACTGTTACTGTCCCGTCTTTAAAAAACTCTATCGTTTCGGTGCTATCTACTTCTTTCCATTTGCCAATTATGGCCTTTTCTGTGCTTTTGCCGCAACCTGATAGCACAACTAAAACTAACATTCCCAAAACAACCATTAGCTTCTTCATTTCTCTTTCTCCTTTCTGAAAGATTTTCTTTAATTCTTGACTATTTAAATTTTCAAAGAGCAATAGATTATTTTACTTTATTAACCATTTTTTGTCAAAAAAAAGGGAGGAATTTTTAAAATCCCTCCTAATTGACTGGTCAAAATCATGCGTTAGCACGCTTGACCCTGTCCCAACTTTCCAGAAGCGCAGAGATGAAGTCATCATTGACTTCAATTCCGGCATTGGTTGCAGCCATTATCAGTGCTCCAAGCACGGCGTGGCCCTTTGGTTTTATGCATCTAATTTTTGGAGCATCCCAATGGGCTTTAAATCTTCTCAGAACTACGGAGCAAAGTGTCCCAAAATAGTATCTGCTTCCCTCGAGAACTCCGCCGGTGAAGACTATGTTGTGAATGCCTTTTGAAGCAGGATTTTCCAGAACAGTCAGAACATTGCTTTCCGCCTCATTAAATTTTGGAAAAAGATGGGCCGATAGGTTTCTATCGGCCTAGGATTACTTCTCTTGCTTTTTCTTTTTCCAGAATAAAGAGAACAAGTTCTGTAACATCAAAGTTTCCCATCATGGCAGCGGAGATGAGTTTTTGTAGATCCCAACCAGGCATGTGCTTTTTCAATTCATCAAAAGCACGAGATCTTACTATCCTGTTCTCATCCTGAGTGGCAGCGTGCAAAAGAGCTTCTCCGATATCTTTCCCCATTCTCCCCTTAGAATAGTGAATAGCCCACCCTCTGACTTTGTGGTTGGGGTGTTCCATAATAAGGAAGGCGAGTTCATGTTCTTCGAGGGATTCGAAAACAGCATTTAATGTTTTGTCAAACATTACGCGGTCATGCTCAAAAGCTACCACAGCCAACTCGGGATCTGATTTCACAAGTTTTTCAACTTTCTCTTTTCCCAGGATTTGAAGAGCAATGTCTGCCACATCGTAACCCCCTTCTGTGGCAGCACGAGCAAGCTCGTTGGGCCTCCAGGTTTTCATGCGCCCTCCCAAAATACCAAGGGCATTGCTTTTTATTGGAGAGTATGTAAATTCGTCGCCGCTGGCAGCAAAAACAAGGGCTTCATCTGCCTTTTCGTCCTTTTTTCTTCCCAACTCCAGGACAATAAGCGTTCCTAAACGGCTAAACTGAGAATCATAGTCATGGTTGTATGCCCTAAGGAACCGGGTTAGAACATCTGTTGATGCAGAAGCTAAAATTCTACGGAAGTCCTTTTCCGATATGATTCCCTTATCAAAGGCGCAGAATGCTGCTTTCAGTGAATTTAGTTCTTCTTTATTTCCCTCTTCTTTATTTTCCATATCAATCACCTCCTTTCTGAAAGATTTTTTTAATATCTCCGCAACTAAAATTTTCAAAGAGCAATATTTTATCTTAACTCATCAATAATTTCTTGTCAAATTTACAGGATAAAAAAGGGCGCAAAAGATTTTTTCTTGTGCCTGAATTGTCAGAGAACTACCTTCTGGCAAATCACTATAACTATAAAATTCAGAAACGTCCCTATTTTCTTCAACTAACGGGGCAAATAAAAAAGCCCTTTGAAGTTATCGCCGGGCTTGAAGCAGTATTCTATTACTCTTTTCCTCCATGTTCTTGGAAAAACTTAGCAATCTCTAAATGGTCGTAGGTTTTGGCGTAGACTAAAGGAGTGTAGCCATTTTTATCTCTAGTATTAATATCAGCCCCCCTTGTTAGCAGTAACTTTACCACCTCAAAATGGCCTCGGGCTGCTGCTAGATGTAATGGGGTAGTATTATTCGGAGGCGATTTGGCATTTATATCAGCGCCTTTGTTTAGAAAAAGTTCTACAATTTCTTTATGGCCATTAAATGCTGCTGAATGCAATGGTGTCCCCCCATCTTTATCTTTAGAGTTAACATCGATACCATTGGCTAGCAAAAATTCAATTGCATTTCTATTGCCTCCTATTACAGCCATGTCAAAGGGACTACTCCCCACATTATCGCGGGTATTGATGTCAGCGCCTTTGGCCACCAAGAGCTCCAGTAAATCTATATTGCCACCTATTACCGCGGCGAAAATCGGGGTTTTGCCTGTTGCATCTTTGGAATTAACATCTGCCCCCTTGGCGATCAGCATTTTTATAATATCTTTGTTCCCCAACATTACCGCTACATGAAGTGGCGACTGCCCTTTGCTGTCCAAGGTGTCAATATTAATACCCTGATCCACGAAGAATTCGGCTATCTCTTTGTTGCCCAACGATATCGCCAGATGCAATGGTGTCGCTGAATAGGTTATACCGTCCATCTCTGCACTGACATTGACTTTCAGAAATGCCGGGTATTTTTTAACCATTCTTTTGATTTGTTCCAGATCGGCGGTTCTTAAAGCTTCACCAAATGCTTCCATTTGTTTTTCCCCCGGCCGCTTTTCTGATGATAATGCTGCCCCGGCCTCTTTATCAGCACCCATTTTTTCCAAGAGAGGAATGGCTTTTTCGGCATCCCCGTTTAACACGTATTCAATTCTCGCCGCTTGTTTATTAAGGGCAATCCAGAGGGCCTTCCTCATTTTTACACAGTCTGGGCTCATGGAGGGTTGGAAAATTAACAACTTAACCTCATCGGCCCACTTTCTCATCAATGAAGCCAGATCTTTTAACTGCTCTGGTAATCGATTTCCTTTCACCAGCGTAGTTTTTTCTCTCATCGCGAGTATTATCGTAGCAATCCTGATTTGGTCAGAGAGATGTTTTACCAAAAATGGCTTCAGAAATTTATCCCCATTAGTCTTTGGTTCAAAATCTCGAATACGTTGCAAAATAGTGCGCGCATTATTCAAGGTGATATGAGCTTGGTCAGAAGTTACTGAGTTTGATTTAATCATCTTTTCCAGCAGATTTCCAATTGCGATCTGGCTAGTTGTTGCCGAAGCTAAGTCCTTCATTAACTGAGTGAAATCAGGAGATGCAATCATTGAGCTAACCATAAACATCCCGGCCATTTGCTTGTGCCACTCGCAGGCATTTCCCTCATGAAACCCAGGGTCCTCAGGATCAAGGACAGGTGCTTCCCTCATCATAAAGTCGAAGTTTCCAGAGATCTTTATTCTAGAACCCTCAGCAGGGAAAGGAAGAGGCTTCAACGATAATGTTTCGTACTCGGAGGAGATGAGGTTTTCTATATTGAGGTCCAACGCCTGGCTGTTGTCTGAGTTACCAACATTAACTTGACTGACTTCTTTCTTTTGAGATTCTTTGGTACATCCTGCCTGAAAAAACAGGAAAATTAAGCAAAAAAACATCATCCATTTAATTCCGCGCAAGCTAAAACCGTTCATCGTTCCTTCTCCTTTCATCTTTCTGTCTTCTTTCTTAGGTTTTCTGAGTCTTACCATCGTTCCTTCTCCTTTCTTTCGTTAAGTTTTTAACCTTCCATCTTCAATTTTCAAAGATCAGTGTTTTTATTTTTATCACACCGATTATTTTTTGTCAAAAAAAATGGCGCAAGATTTTTTCTCTCGCGCCTAATCGTCGCTATTAGGTTGGATACGGTATGGTTTTTTTCGAAAGATTTCATAGACCGCGGCGGAACTGGCGTGATTTTTCACGATGGACCTGACGCACTTCCTTACCCGATAGATAACCTCGGGTTGAAATTATCTTTCTGCCTTTATAATGGTGTACTCGAGTGCTACCGGGTTTCTTGGCCGCTCTATTCCGATAACGGATAACAGTATCTGCCCGATTCTTCATCAGGCGGGTTCTTGGGTTTTCTTTTGCGCATGCGCAATTTTTTGTACTTTCTTTTACGCAACCCATTAGAAAAATCAAAACAGCTACACAAAAAACCATAAACCAATTCATCGTCTTCTTTAAGCTGAAATTATCCATTTTTCTTTCTCCTTTCCTTCGTTTTTTCAATCAATTTTAAAATTTCAAAGAACAATAGCTTGCTTTATCTTACCATATCAATGATTTTTTGTCAAGAAAAATTTGGTTTAGAAATATACTTTACCATCTTCTGACTTTTTAGTTATTGCTTCCTTTTTTGAATTTGGGAAGACCCTAACCCTAACTAACATTTATCTCGTTATTAATAATTAGCCACTTCTTTAAACCACTGGCAAAATTTGCAATCCGGATTGGAGGGAGGCGGGATATCTTTTCTCAAAAGCCCAACCGCATCTTCAAAAAGCTTTTGGACATAAGAAGGATCTGTATCTATCACATGCACTTCTTTTCTAAAAGGCAATCTGTTTTCAAAGCCGTTTTCTTTGTCAACAATGTAAAAAGCCAAAACACCTTTCCTCGGAGTTGAATAGCCGTTTTTCTCCAAAAGATAAGTATAAACATCCATCTGCAGCTGAAAACGGTCATATACTTTGGCCACCTTGCTCCCGGTTGATTTATAGTCAAGCGGAGCCAACTCGCCGTTCTTAAATTCTAAAATGTCGTCAACCGCTCCAAAAATAGTGGCATCTAATTCTTTGTCATAGTACCTTATCCCTTGAAAATTACTACGCCATTTGTTTAATAATTCCTGGTCTGAAAAAAGCTTGGCCGGAATATTGTTAGCTACAAGCAGCGGATGGGGCTCTCCCTTAGCCCTGTATTTGTCAAACTCCTGTTTTAAAAGAACATCCACCGCCATATTAAGGGCATAGGGATAAGAAGGCGGTCTTCTAATCCCCTCTTTCTTTTCCAGCCAAAAACAACGCTGACATTCCAAAAACAAATTTAATGAATTCGGCGAAAGTTGTATTGCTTTGTTATTGTTCATCTTTTTTCTTTATGATTGAGAATCGATTTTTATTTTATACTTAAAGCTCTTTTTATCACTATTTTCTTAATTTTAAGTTATTTTTATGGCGGCTGGCATCTCTTCTGGCAACTTCTCCAACATCTTCGACCAACTGAGCCAAAATTGTAAGTTCAGAAAAATATCGAACTCCAACGGTTTTAATCCATTTGTCAACGATTTGTTGTGTCTCCTTTATAGTTAATTCAGTCATAAATTTTATAATTAATTAATCTCCCGACTTTTTGTTTGGTTTTATCTAAAATTAATTGTTTAATTTTTCTTAATTAATTCTTCGACTTTTTGTTTTCTGTTAAAATCCAGAGTTAATTCTATTTTCCTTTGTGGGAAAAGAAATTTGATTAAATAATCCTTTAAGTTGAAATAGATTATTAGATTTATTTATAATTTCGTTAGTTTTTTCTTCTGGGATTACTAACCTTTCTACCCTTAACCAGCTTTTCACTAAATTTCTTTTAATTTCTACGGTCGGAGCTTTTAACCGCTTATAGAAACATTCGTCGCTATCAAATTTTAATTTCCTCAACTTTCTTGCTCTTTTTTGGGTAATCAAAATCACTTTAGTGTTATTATTAGTTATTTTCTGTATAGCCTCTTTTATTGCTTTTTGAGTAGCTTTTTTACCTAATAAATAATAATCTATATCATCCAACACCAGTAAATCATAGCTTTGAAAATAAAACACAAAATTCTCAATAGGATTCTTATTCCTTATATTTTCAACCAAAAGGTTTACAAAGTCTTTTCCCTCTAATTTACAGGTTTCTTTATTTTTCTCTTCAAATTCTTTAATTATAGAATTGGCAAATGCAGTTTTACCATAACCACACCTGCCAGAAATCCATATTATTTTCTTAATTTTTTCTTCCATTATTCCATTCTACCAAAAAATCGCCCTCTTGGCGATTTCAAATAAAAATTGCCCAGCGGTGGGCTTTTGTATTTTAATTCTCAATTATTTTTTTGCCCAATTTATTATCTCTGTTAAACCATCTAATGACTTCGGAAAGAAAACCGGTAGATTATTTTCTTGAGCCCATTTTACTTCTGCCTTAGCGCCACTGGAAGTTTCCCAATCAGGTAAAGCAAGTACTGCATTACAACATCGTTTTAAAATCTCCATGTCCATTTTTCTGTAAAATTCTTCAGGGGCACTTGCTTTCTCCTCAAAGTGCTCTGTATGACTATGGGCACAAAAGAAAGGAACTTGAGAATTAGCAAGGACAATTTGATATTTCTCAGCATTGCGAATATTTTTCTCAATCTCTTCTCTGCCCCCTTTACTAAAATAAGGACCTGCGATAAAAACAATTTTCATAGATTTCAACAGTATAGATTTTAGTTCTCTTTTTTATTTTCACAATTAAAATATTTCTTTTTTAGTAAAGCGTGAAAGCGCATAAATAATTGTTTTTTCAAATGCCTTTTGCCTTGGAATTAAATTGTCTGTCATAAAGCCAACACAGCCCTCGTGCTGTTTTGTATTTTTCAATCCTCTTATTTTATCCATCACTTCGCCTAATTCTTTTCCTTGTTCTCTGACTTCTTTAACAATTTCCTTAGGCATTAAAAGTCCTGATCCTTTAGCATAGCCCCAGGTTCCTTTTTTATCAACAATTGCTGTAAAACCACTTAAAAAGGTACCTATTTTTTCGTCTTCAAAGCCACCCTCTAAGCCAACACCAAAATCAGCATCTAATTCTTTTCTTGCCCGCTTTGCTCTATTCTTAGCGCCCTCAAACATTTCTTCAAAATTCATAGGCATGTCAGAAACATTAGAGGGAACAGAAACACCTATAACTTTGACATCAAGACCAAACACTTTTTCAAAAGCGTTCTTTACTGCCCCAACTTTAACTGGATTTCGAGAACCTACTGCTACTTTCAGTATATTATTTTTTAACATAAACTCTGCTTTGGACTGAATTTTATTAATTTTTATTTAACAATTAAACCGCCGTGATAATCTAATTCATAGATATTGTCTCCTTTCTTGAATATTCGCTCTTTACCGCTAAATCGTCTCATTGTTCCCTCTCCTTTATCCTCATATCGGAAATCATTTTCTTCAAATTCGCACACTCCTCCAAAACGACATCTTTCAGATAAAGTTAATAGCGATTCTTTGAGAAAAGAGATGACCTCTTGCGGCTCAGCAGAGCCGCAATAAACCATACTCCAAATTGGGCTGTCTTCAAAATAGACAACTTCTTGACCAACAAAATTATCCTTTCCTGCAAAATAGATATCTTGATAGAAATAATCACCTTTTCTATACTCAAGTTGCTTTGAACCAGTCAAATTCAAATCCTCAACTGATTTACCCTCTCCAGCATAAGTATTCCTCCTTGCTTCTGCCACAAATTTTTTAAGCCCTTCAAAATTAATCTTTTTCATTTTTTAAACACTTTACCTAAAACTGTTTGGTTAAACTTCCTTCAACTTCGGGCTAAATTTTGATTATGTACGAAAACCGACTTTTTCTTCTTTTATTTCTTCCGCTTCTTTAATTTTTCCAAATCTTTCCTCGTATTTTTTTAAATTATATTCTAGGGCTCCGATAACCCGTTTTAGATGACCAGGACTGGTAATAATCCTGGCTGAAATTATGCCGGTTGGAGGAACTATATTTGCAAAATCCAAAACAAACTCCTCCTTAGTATGACTTACTTTCATAAAATTCGCATAAACTCCTCTTATTACATCATCAGTTATCTTAATCTTAATTTCTCTTTTTTGCCCGGGTTTTTCTTGGTTCATAATTGATAAATTTTTAATTAACGAATCGACCTTTTGTTTTGCTTTGTCTAAAATATCTAGACTAAGGTTTTAGGAAAAAATCGTTCCATCTCCTCTGCTCTTAATAATCTAACATCATCAGCAGTTTTTGAAAGTCCAAATGACTGCCCCTTAGAAATACCAACATACTGGATAGCTTTCCCAATTGATTGAACTTCTTCTACTGCCGCCACCAAATCAGTATCAGAACTCACCAAATAGGCGATATCATATTTATTTTCTCTAGCAAATCTAATCATTTCTACAGCTAAACGCACATCAACGCCTTTTTCATGATAAGTTTTATCGGGGTGTCTAATTAGTTGTCCTAAAGTAATAATAATATTTTGTTTCTGTAGTTTTCTAAATAATCTTTGCTGGTCAGCGTACAATTCCTCACTTTTACTATCGTTTTTCCGGCGGCTAACTGTGCCAAGATAATAGTGAATTTCGACTAACTGATTGGGCTTAGCAAGCCACTCGGCAAATTTCCTAAAGTTAAAATCAAGTAAACTGTATTTGCTATTAAGTCTAGAAGTTAGTTCTTTTAACCTAAAATAAAAATTACTACCATCGATAAAAACAAAAGCTTTCTTCATAGAAATAAAAACTGCCGTCGTGCGCCGAAACACAGGAAGGCAGTGGGATTAACTATTTTCATTTTAACAAATCTAAAACCCTTGTCAAGCCCTGATTTATTCTTGCTTAAACTCTGCCAATTTTCCATAATTTTTCAAATCCTTTGGCTAAAATTGATTGGTTTATTTTTTAATTTTATTGACATATTATTTTTTTGCCCAATTTATTATCTCTGTTAAACCATCTAATGACTTCGGAAAGAAAACCGGTAGATTATTTTCTTGAGCCCATTTTACTTCTGCCTTAGCGCCACTGGAAGTTTCCCAATCAGGTAAAGCAAGTACTGCATTACAACATCGTTTTAAAATCTCCATGTCCATTTTTCTGTAAAATTCTTCAGGGGCACTTGCTTTCTCCTCAAAGTGCTCTGTATGACTATGGGCACAAAAGAAAGGAACTTGAGAATTAGCAAGGACAATTTGATATTTCTCAGCATTGCGAATATTTTTCTCAATCTCTTCTCTGCCCCCTTTACTAAAATAAGGACCTGCGATAAAAACAATTTTCATAGATTTCAACAGTATAGATTTTAGTTCTCTTTTTTATTTTCACAATTAAAATATTTCTTTTTTAGTAAAGCGTGAAAGCGCATAAATAATTGTTTTTTCAAATGCCTTTTGCCTTGGAATTAAATTGTCTGTCATAAAGCCAACACAGCCCTCGTGCTGTTTTGTATTTTTCAATCCTCTTATTTTATCCATCACTTCGCCTAATTCTTTTCCTTGTTCTCTGACTTCTTTAACAATTTCCTTAGGCATTAAAAGTCCTGATCCTTTAGCATAGCCCCAGGTTCCTTTTTTATCAACAATTGCTGTAAAACCACTTAAAAAGGTACCTATTTTTTCGTCTTCAAAGCCACCCTCTAAGCCAACACCAAAATCAGCATCTAATTCTTTTCTTGCCCGCTTTGCTCTATTCTTAGCGCCCTCAAACATTTCTTCAAAATTCATAGGCATGTCAGAAACATTAGAGGGAACAGAAACACCTATAACTTTGACATCAAGACCAAACACTTTTTCAAAAGCGTTCTTTACTGCCCCAACTTTAACTGGATTTCGAGAACCTACTGCTACTTTCAGTATATTATTTTTTAACATAAACTCTGCTTTGGACTGAATTTTATTAATTTTTATTTAACAATTAAACCGCCGTGATAATCTAATTCATAGATATTGTCTCCTTTCTTGAATATTCGCTCTTTACCGCTAAATCGTCTCATTGTTCCCTCTCCTTTATCCTCATATCGGAAATCATTTTCTTCAAATTCGCACACTCCTCCAAAACGACATCTTTCAGATAAAGTTAATAGCGATTCTTTGAGAAAAGAGATGACCTCTTGCGGCTCAGCAGAGCCGCAATAAACCATACTCCAAATTGGGCTGTCTTCAAAATAGACAACTTCTTGACCAACAAAATTATCCTTTCCTGCAAAATAGATATCTTGATAGAAATAATCACCTTTTCTATACTCAAGTTGCTTTGAACCAGTCAAATTCAAATCCTCAACTGATTTACCCTCTCCAGCATAAGTATTTCTCCTTGCTTCCGCCACAAATTTTTTAAGCCCTTCAAAATTAATCTTTTTCATTTTTTAAATGCTTTGGCTAAAATTGATTGGTTTTTAAAATTTTTCTAAACCGGTTTTTATTTTACATTAAAAATTGGGGTTTTTCAAGGCTATTTTTGACGGAAAAAAAAGCGGGAAAGAAAAAAGACCCAAGAATTTTCTCAGGTCTTTAGCTAAACTTAGCTTTTCTGTAATATTACTCCGTAGTGGGTTCCATCTTTTTCTTCAACTATCTTAAGAATACTCCAACCAGTATCCTTAACTAACTCTTCTAGTTCCTTAGGTGAAACCATCAATAAATTGAACCACTCCCCAATTTCGTCTTTGTATTCTACTCTTAATTTTTCTTGGCCCGCCGGTCTACCCAATTTTCTGTTTCGCTCGCGATATGCGAGGTGTTCTGGATTAGTAGTTTGGGAAAGGTCTCTAATAGTGGTAATTATCCGTCCTTTCGGAGTAGAAATATAATAAAGAACCTTTAGGAGTTTCTTTGTACCTTCTATCGTACCGGCCAAACCAAAATTATTAGACATCATTAAGATAGAATCAAAGTAGTTATTGGGAAAATCCAGCTTCCTCAAATCCATCAGATAAACATTCTTTACTCCTCTTTGCTTCATTGTTTCTACAGCTAAAGGCACAATATCAATTGCGTGAACCTCAAATCTTTTGTTTTGTAGATATAAAGCGTGCCTACCTACTCCAGCCCCTATATCTAATACTCTCCTTTGTACATACTTTAGAATGTCTTTCTCAAAATCTTCCCATTCTGGATACTCGGTAAAATATATTCCTATATCCAAAGACCAACTAAAGCCATCGTCCCGTCTAAGAATACAGGAGAAAGACTCTCCATTTAAAAAACCTCTCAGTGCTTTCTCTAAAACATCTACCATTTTTTTAATATCTACCATTTTCTTTCTCCTTTTCTGTTTTCAATTTTCAGTTCTTTTCGTTTATTCAGTTTTTAAAGAACTATCTGATTTTATATTTTACTTAAATAACAAAATTCTGTCAATATTTGCCAAAATTGGGAAAAGAAAAAACCCTGAAAAGATTTGGAATCTTACAGGGTTATAACGTAGGTTTACAAACTCTCAAAATCAGAAGGATTGAGTTCACGAGGATCAATCGGAGACAAAGATGTCACAAACCATAACTCTTCTGGGGTTTCTGAATGCTGAGAAAATAACTCGTTACAGAATGGACACCGTGTAGGACAGTCATCAAAAACTGGAGAAGCACCATATTGTTTCCTTTTTTCGATATAACCACATTTTGGACAAAAGAACGTGTAGAGGTCACAACCGCTTATTTCTTCAATGTTGCGGCAGTAACAATGTCCAATAGCACCACACTTCGGACATCTTGCGCTTGACATTTCAACTACCTCCTACGGTTATTTTAATCTTCTAACTGCTATCAAAACAGATTTCGCTTCACGAGCTGGAATGACCAGTTGTGCTATTCTACAAACCGGTTTTTATTTCCTCCTTTCTAAGTTCTATCTATAGATTTCTTTACCTATTGAATTCTCAAAGAACTATTTAATTTTACATTCTATGCAAGAAATAAAATTTTGTCAACTTTGTGTATATTTCAAGACAACTCTTTTGATTAGTATATTGTTTTAACCATATACACTTGACAAGAATAATAGATATCTGATAATCTAATTATAGAACCTTAATAATTTCTATAATATACAAAATCCCAAAGAAGGGAGGGAAGTTTTATGGTTGCTTACACTGCCTGGGATAGAGCTTAAACTCGAGCGGCTATCACTCAAAGAAAAATCACTCAAAGAAAGGGGGTATAATTATGATTGTTTTGCGCATCGCCCCTGATACAGCTTAAGTCACACTACGGTCCCTTTAGCTGACCAAGCTGTTGAGTAAAAGCCCCGATGGATTTTGTCCAAAATAAATAAGCCTCGATGACTTAATTCAAAGGGGCTTTTTTTTATTTTATGAAATAAGTACAGAAGCAAAACTACCTATATTTATAAAAAACCCCGAACTTTTAGTGAACGGGGTTAAATTCTAAACTTCCCTTCAGGTCTTTTGGTTAAAAAACTCAAAAGCAACTTGACGAGTCAGACGTTCTGGTAGTCCGAAAACACGCTTATACAAACCAACTACCTCTTTCCTGCCAGCGATTGTAGAAAAACGTTTTATCGTTGAAGAACGGAAGGGCATTAATCGTTGCGGTTTGCCTAACGCCATAGCACGCAATTGCTCTTTACATTTTTCTTGTCCGCAACAGGTATAAAGAGGACTTATCGAGAAACCGCCACTATGTCCATAAATAATTGAGAAATATTCGACAGTTTGTTTTTTACATTGAGGGCAAATCATTTTTGGCTGACGATTTTCCCCTCCCTGCATCAACCACTCCAGATGCAAATGAAATTTATTCTTCTTCTTCCAGAAGTGTCCTTTGAGTCTTTTGAGCATGAAGCTCAGAAAAGGATAATCACGAAACATTAACAATTCAAGAACTTGTCCAGCATGTTTGCCGGATTGTATCACATACGGTCCATCGGGTTGATAAGTTGTCAAAGAACTTCACCTCCTTTTTAAACAATGAAAGAACTAATTTATCTTTACATAAAAATCTTATTTTGTCAACTTTGTGTATATTTTAAGACAACTCTTTTGATTAGTATATTATTTTAACCACATACACTTGACAAGACTAATAGATATTTGATAATCTAATTATAGAACCTTAATAATTTTCATATAGATAGAATATACAGAATTTCAAAGAAAGGAGGGGTGTCTTATGGTTGCTCTCCGTACTGCCCTTACAGCGGCTGCGGCTTAGGTAAAGGACCATCCTACAATCAGAAAGGGGGTATAATTATGATTGTTTTGCGCACCGCCTTTGATACAGCTTAATCACGCGAAAGAACTTGTGACCAAAGTTGTAAAAGCCCCAATGGATTTTCTCCAAAATAAATAAGCCTCAATGAGTTAATTCAAAGGGGCTTTTTTTATTTTATGAAATAAGTACAGAGGACCAAAACTACTATTGTTAATGTACTAATTTTGTAGCTTTGACAAAAGATAGCCCCCCCTATTGGACACGTTTAGAATCATTGATTGGAGAAAAATTAGAGAGGAATTAAAAGAATTGAGCCCCTTAGTTGCAGGGCTTGGACGATGTTAGAGCCTGTTTGGTATAAAAAAAATAAAAAAGGGGCCCTTTGGATTTATCCATCGGGCCCTTCCTCCTGTTATTTCCCCGGGGAAACCGAAGGCGTTTTTCCCAGGGCCTAACTCTGTTATCGGCTGGAAGTCCGTTAGGACAACTTTCCCAGTCGGCCTCTGTTTTTCCTCTAGAAGACCGAGGCCGTCTTTCTAGAGACCTAGCTGTCTATAATAGTTGGGAAAGCCCGCTAGGCGACTTCTCCATTTCTTATCTATCAGTATTATAGCGTATTATAGATATATTTGTCAATAGTTTGCTCTGGTGCTAGGATTCGGACCCCTCTCGGTCGTCCTAGCGCTATAATAGGCGCCTCGGTCTCTTGAACCAAGCGCAACATTACTTCCCCTAGTAGACAATGTTTGTCTGGTAGAATCTTCGGTATAGAAAAATCCTTTATAATTCTACATAGCGTTTACTTTTCAAAAAATTGAGATTATTCTCCAAGCTAAACCAGCAAATAAAAGACCGTAAATTATTGATGATGCTGTTAAAGTTATTGCTTTTTTAACTCCGAATTCTTTGATAAGTATTCCCAAAGCAATTATGCATGGGATTCCGATTGTAGAAG